>CAYOTE010000037.1:0-14480 GCA_964406785.1 uncultured Clostridia bacterium | reverse complement strand
TTTACAAATGGTGTGTTCGATATTATTCATCCGGGACATATAGAATTATTGGAATTTGCCAAAAACAGTGGAGATATACTTATTGTCGGTATAAACACAGATGAATCAATTAAACGTTTAAAGGGACAAGTTAGACCTATCTTCCCCCTTGCCGAAAGAATGGAAATATTATCTGCCATTGAATATATTGATTATATTATTCCGTTTTCAGAGAATACGCCCTTAGAATTAATACAGGGACTAATTAAGGTTGATACTCTTATAAAAGGCGGTGACTACACTCCTGATAAGGTTGTAGGTAAAAAAGAAGTTGAAGAAAATGGTGGGAGATTATTACTATTTCAATTCAAATCCAACTATTCAACTTCTTCGATTATTGATAAGATACAAGATAAAAGCCAAAACAAGAGCCAAAATAAATCACAAGATAAATGACAATGAAAGCCATATCTTTATTCAGCGGTGGTCTTGACAGTGTCATTGCCGTCAAACTCATTGCCGACCAAGGCATAGATGTTATTGCTATGTTTATTGACACGGGATTTGGAAGCACTAAGGATAAAAACTCTCATTTGAAAAACATGTGTGAGCAAATAGGTGCCGAATTAAAGATAGTTGATATAAGGGAGCAATTCATAAGAGATATACTTTTTAAGCCAAGATACGGTTACGGTAAAAATTTCAATCCATGTATAGATTGTCATGCCAATATGTTCAGGGTAGGAAAGAAACTTATGAAAGAGCTTGATGCAAGTTTTTTAATTTCAGGAGAGGTAATCGGACAAAGACCAATGAGTCAGAGAATTGATGCTATGAATAATGTATTAAAATTAGCAGATGCCGACAATTTAATATTAAGACCATTATCGGCAAAGCTGTTAAAACCAACTAAGCCTGAACTCGAATCGTGGGTAGATAGAGATAAATTGCTTGATATATCAGGACGAAATAGAGAGATACAAATATCACTTGCAAAGAAATGGAAATTAAAAGACTACGAGTCGCCCGGAGGCGGTTGTCTCTTAACAGAAAAACATTTTTCACACAGACTTAGAGAATTTATATCTTATGATACATTAACTGCCGAGGATGTTGAATTATTAAAATTCGGACGACACTTCAGATTACCCGGTAAGGCAAAACTTGTTATAGGTAGAGACGAAACAGACAATCAAAGGCTTGAAAAAATCAATAATGATAAATATACCAAGGTAATAATTCCCATTATAGGACCATATTCATTATTGAGTAAGGATGCAAATAAAGAGGATAAAGCTTTAGCGGCTAAGTTAGCCGTCACCTATGCTAAAAGTACTGTCAACGAAGTTTACACGGTTAAAATAGACGATACGTCTATAAAGGTTACCCCAATGAATTCTAAACAAGATGCACAAAGATATTTCTTTAATTCCGTTTCCCAAAAATAAAAAACTAAAACTTCAATTTTCTCCTAAAAAAATAACTTAACCCTATTCCAAATTCAAATATGTTTATTATTAATAGTATAAATTTTCCACCGGGAACAAATAAAAGTACGGCGTAAATCATAAACCCTATAAATAGATACAGTACAGGTGGTATATTTTTTTTATTAATAGACAAGAATATTTTTTCCCCTATAAAATACAATAAAACGGTTCTGCCAAATGTTAAAGCTATAAAATAAAAAATGAAAAGTCCCAATAAAAAAGGTATTCCTATAATCAGAAAGCTAAAAAATATAAATAAAATTAAAAGTAATATGAAAATTATAATTCCAATAAGACTGATAAGTGCAATTTTTTTAAGATTATCATTAACAATGCTTTCAGCCATGTAAATTTTATCTGAAAATATGAAAAAGACTATCAATATCAGAATAAACCACAGTACGGTTTTAATTAAATTGATTATAAAAAAATTATTTGAGCCTGTTAAAAGTGGTAAAATTGTCTTTCTTATCTTATCAAGGTTAAGTTCAAATAAATGGTATGCCCCTACTACCTTGCCTTCATTGGATTGCGGAGCTTCACCGAGAATTATTAAATCTCCACCAATTTTAGACTCATGCTTGATTTTTACAATACTTGCAATACATATAACATCACCTGTTACCTCGCCATTGAGTTCTATCTCTCCGCCAAGTATAATTATCGAGTCTGAAACATTACCGTTAATTATTATTTTACCCTCAACGGATACAATATTACCTGCAAAAACATCTCCCTTTTTTACCTCAATGTTTTTTACAAACCTATACTCATCCTTTGCAAAAACCGTCAAATTCAACACCAATAATAAAAATATTAATAAAACTTTTTTCATTTTTTCTCTTTTTATAACCCCTGTGCTCTCTTATATACACTTATTTTCGAACTTAACTTATAAAGAGTAAAAAAGATTACGGTAAATAAAACAATAAACGTCAAACCGATTAATTCCATATCTGCACCAAAACCAAATAAAATACTTGTAAATTTATTCAACGACTTTGCTATAATAAGAACATAATCCAATATATTAGACAAAAGCACTATTACTGAATGTACAAAATTAAATAATATGCTTCCCATAAGCTCGGCACCTTTTAATAATCCTTCCTTAGAAAACCCATAATAGGCAAGTGCAATAAAAACAATAAAGGATATGCTAAAAAATATTGAAAACATCACAGATTGCAACGAAGGACTCTTAACAAGAATTCTATCCATCACAAATTTTCTTATAGATTCAGGTGGCTCAATCATCACGTGCTCATGTAATTTCTCTTCCAATATCTTATATTGGTTAAATTTATTCTTACAGGTATTGCATTTTTTCATATGTAAATACTCATCAACATAATTATCGGCAGAAATATTTTCTTCTACCATTTCCTGTATTTTATTATCAGGTAAACAATTCATTGTTTTCCATCTCCTTTTTAAGCATCTTCTTAGCTTTAAAAATTCTGTTTTTAACCGTGCCTACGGGAATATCCACTATTTCAGCAATTTCTTCATATTTTAAATCATCAATATATCTTAAAATAATAAGTTCCTTATACTTTACCGGAATACAATCGACAACATTCCAAAGATACTCGGACATTTGTTCATTTTCAAGTTTGGCAATATAGTTTTCCTTAACATAATTATCACTTTCAACCATTCTTTTTTCGTTAATATTATCGCCCTCAAGAGAATCAATAAGATTTGAATTCTTTCTAATATAATCCACCACAAGGTTATAACATATCCGATAAGCCCATGTTGAAAACTTATATTTAAAATTATACATACTTAAAACATTATATATTTTCAAGAAAAAATCCTGCGTTAATTCTACAGCAGTTTCTTCATTTCTTACCATTCGATAAACATAATTGTAAATTCTCTTATTATACTTAACCATCAAAGCCTCAAATGCACCTTTTTCTCCGCTCAGTACTTTCTTTATAAGCAACTGATCTTCATCCAATTTCATTATACGAATTTTTCCCAATAAAGTTTATTTCCCTACTCCATATCAACAATATCAACATCTTTTGGTAATTTTAAATTAAATACATTTTTTAGGATTTTTTGTTTGGTTTCATAGTCCGTAAATATATATACATATTTGACACCTGCACCCTGCAATTGCACAACTTTCTCAGGAAGACCATTTTTCCCAACATATACGGTTAAATCTATATCATCAATAGAATTCTTAATATAAATAATATTTTTTTTATTATCACATTTAATTTTATCGCTGATTGAATCTGCAAAAAGAATTTGCCATATCCACTTCTGTCTATTACTCTTAATTATACCCTTTGTTAGTTGATTATTATCCTTTTCATAAAATAAATATTTATTTTTTTCTATTATAAAGACCTTATAATCCGGATTATTATACACCCATTTTAATTTTTTGACATTAATAAAATATATATTACCGGATTCTTCGGTAATCATATCCTCATCGTCATAAACCTGTTGCTTAAAATGAAGATAAAAGGGAGACGTCTTTGTCAAATTCTCCCTCAACTTCAATAAAAGAGCTGTATCCGAAACGGCTAAAACAGTATATTGATAACAAAAAACTAACAACAGTATTAATAAAACTTTTTTAATCATTTATTTACTGATTATAACTCCTAATGCCACAGAATATAATTTATCGTTTTCACTCTCATTTCTCGATGGAATTAAAATCGGTATTTTTGCTCCCATAACAACATGTGCAACGGGATTTTTAAGATAATATGTAAAAGATTTACCCAATAGATTACCGGCTTCAACATTGGGTACAATCATAATATGAACCATTCCAGCAACCTCATTCTCTATACCCTTATGCTTTGCAGCCTCTCTTGATACGGCTATGTCTAAAGCCAAAGGTCCGTAAACATTACACCCTGTTATCTCACCATTTACATTCATATCCGTTAAACTCTTGGCATCCATTGTAGCTGGCATTGACGCCTTTACCTTCTCAACAGCAGTCATTATCCCGACATTAGGTTTCTTATACCCTAGTTTATGAAATACCTTTACTGCATTTTCCACCATCTGTTTCTTTTGTTGTAAATCAGGTAAAATATTTAAGCCACCATCAGACATTCCAAGAAAACCATCATAATTATCAGCAGGATTTTCAACAATTAATATATCGGAAAGAAGATTTCCCGTCCTTAAACCGGTTTCTTTATCCAAAATCGGTTTCATCAATGATGCCGTTGCTAAGAAACCTTTTAAAATAACATTAACCTTACCTTCATTGGCTAATGATACGATTTTTTTTGCAGCATTCTGTTCATTATCCGAATGTATAATTTTATAGTCTTCAACTTTACCCTTATTCTCTATTAAAAGTTGTTCAATTTTTTCTTTATTCCCACAAAGAATAAAATCGGCTATGCCCTTCTCCTTAACACTGATAACTGTTTTTATCGAAGTTAAATCTTCAGGTGCCGGAACACCAACTACCGTGTTTTTTACTAACTTAGCTTTTTCTAAAAGTCCTTTAAAATCTATTATCATTTTACACTCCAAGCATTATTTACATACCTTGAGACATTTTCATTATAAATTCATCGTTTGTTTTTGTCTTAGATAATTTTTCTATCAACAATTCCATTGCTTCAATTTCTGACATTTGCGTTAAAACCTTTCTTAGTACCCAAATCTTATTTAGTTCATCAGGTGGGATTAATAGTTCTTCTTTTCTTGTGCCTGACTTGAATAAATCAATAGCAGGAAAAATCCTCTTATCAACAAGTCGTCTATCAAGATTAATTTCCATATTCCCCGTACCTTTAAACTCTTCAAAAATAACCTCATCCATTCTACTACCGGTTTCAACAAGTGCTGTTGCAAGAATAGTTAAACTCCCTCCATTTTCAATATTTCTTGCAGCTCCGAAGAATTTTTTAGGTTTATGTAATGCATTGGCATCAACACCACCTGACAGAACTTTTCCCGATGGAGGTGTCGTTGCATTATGAGCTCTTGCAAGTCTTGTAATCGAGTCAAGCAAGATCACAACATCCTGTCCCATTTCTACCATTCTCTTAGCTTTTTCAATAACTATATCAGCAACCTTGGTATGTCTTGACGGCATCTCATCAAAAGTTGATGCTACAACCTCACCTTTTACACTTCTACTCATATCGGTAACTTCTTCCGGTCTCTCGTCAATTAAGAGCACAATAAGAGCAATTTCAGGATGATTTACCTCGATAGACTTTGCTATACTTTGTAATATCATAGTCTTTCCTGTTCTTGGTGCCGCAACAATAATTCCTCTCTGTCCCTTTCCTATAGGAGTCAATAGATTCATAACTCGACCTGATATATCTGTTGGTCCTGTTCCCTGTATTATTCTATTTTCAGGATAAATCGGAGTCAATCGTTCAAACCTTTTATTTTTTCTCAACTTAACCACATATTCAGGATCTTCAGAATTGATAGCTTCAACATCAATTAATGCAAAATATTTTTCACTATTACCCTTTGGTGGTCTTACCGCACCTGATATGGTATCACCTGTCCTAATATCATACTTATTAATAAAACCGTGAGACACATAAATATCATCACTACTCGAAAGATAAGAATTCTCCTGATACCTTAAAAAGCCATAACCTTCATTTAAGACTTCTATTACGCCCTCGGCAAACAATTTACCGCTTGCTCTTGCCTGAGCATCCAAAATGTCGAAATAAAGTTCACTATCATTCAATATATCTTCTTTATCCAAGTCAAACTGCTTTATGACTTTTTTTAATTCTGTAGGCTTCATAGCCTTTAGTTCTTTTAATGAATACATTATCACTCCTTTAACGCTTCTTCTAATATAGTTAATATTTTTTCCATTCCTGAATCATTTTTTATTGAAAACGGAACCGCAACTAAACCAAAGTCTTTTTTAAGACTATCTAATTGCTTTTGTAAATCTGATTTTTTGATTTTATCACTCTTGGTAAGTATTGTCAATATTTTATAATTTTTTTCTAATATCTTTGTAAGATTTGCTATATCACTATCCAAAAAGCCTCTTCTTGAATCAATTAATAATAATACAAGTTTGACATTACTTACCGAATTAAAAAAATCTGAAAATAACATTTCGACACGCCTTTTTTCCGATTTTGAAATTTTTGCGTATCCGTATCCCGGTAAATCGACCAATTGAAATTCATTATTTATCAAATAATAATTAATACTTATCGTTTTTCCCGGTTTTGAACTTGATTTTGCCAACTTTTTCCTGTGCAATATCTTATTAATTAATGACGACTTCCCCACATTTGAACGCCCCATAACGATTATCTTAGATCTATCATCCGAGACAAGTTGCCCCTTATTGAACACAGTTTTAAAAATCTCTGAGTTTTTTATTTTCATATCTTTCCTTATTTATATTTCATTCAATATTCTATTTAATATGCCATTTAGCAGTAAAAAACCGGCAACTATCTACTTCGCTATATGCTATTTATTGCACACCTACCGGAACAGATAATTTTAATACTTTACTATTTATATTTTTTAGAACAAGTTTATTCTCTAAAGCTATGTCTAATAATTCGTTCATATTATCAATAAAATATATTTTGATATCATCTTTTATGTCCTCGGGAATATCCTCTCCATAATCCTTTTTATTCTCTATCGGAATAAGAATATTCTTCATTCCATATCTATGAGCTGCAAGTACCTTTTCTTTTATGCCACCTACAGCAAGAACCTTGCCTCTAAGCGTTATTTCACCGGTCATTGCAAACTTATCTCTAACAGGAATACCGGTAATCAATGAAATGATTGAAATAGCAAGTGTAACACCTGCCGAAGGTCCCTCTTTAGGAACAGCACCCTCTGGGATATGAAGATGTATATCGTAATTATCAAGTTCAGCCGTATCAAAACCCAAACCCGCTAATTTAAGTTTTGAATATGTAAAGGCAGTTGAAAGCGACTCTTGCATAACCTCGCCCAATCTTCCGGTCATAATCAGTTTTCCCTTACCCTTTAAGAGTCTTGCCTCTATTAAGAGTATATCACCTCCGACCTGAGTCCAAGCAAGCCCTACGGAAACACCTATTTCACCGGTAGTAACTAATTTTTGAGAACCGTATTTTGGTGCTCCGAGATATTTTATTATTAGATTCTCATCAAATACAAATGGTTTTAATTTCGTATATTGTTGTTTATCTTCAACAATATGCCTTGTTATCTTTCTTAGTACAATAGAAATTACACGCTCTAACTCTCTAACGCCTGCTTCCCTCGTATATTCATGTATTATTTTCAAAAGGAGTTCATCTTTAATCAATACTTCTCTGTAATTTAAACCGTTTTTTTCAGCCTGTTTCTTTATCAAGTATTTTTTTGCTATCTCAAGCTTTTCTTTTTCGGTGTATCCCGATAGCTCGATAATTTCCATTCTGTCTCTTAGTGCATAAGAAATATTGGATAGGGAATTGGCAGTTGTTATAAAAAATATTTTCGAAAGGTCCATCTCAATATCAATAAAATGATCTATAAATTCCATATTCTGCTCAGGATCAAGCACCTCAAGAAGTGCCGATGCCGGATCACCTTTAAAGTCAGAATTAAGTTTATCTATTTCATCCAACAAGAACACGGGATTGATTGTTTTTGCCTTCTTTAATCCTTTAACTATTTGACCGGGATATGCCCCGATATAAGTTCTTCTATGCCCTCTTATTTCAGCTTCATCTTTAACGCCACCAAGAGATACTCTGGTAAACTTTCGTCCAAGTGCCCTTGCAATAGATTTAGATAGAGAACTTTTACCAACGCCAGGAGGTCCGACAAAACATATTATTTCACCAAGAGGCTTTTTAGAATGGCTTAAGACTGCAATATAGTCAAGAATCCTATCCTTAACCTTGAACAATCCATAATGATCTTCATCTAATATTTGCCTTGCTTTTTTTATATCAATTTTTTTCTTATCTATCTCCGTCCAAGGAATATCCAATAACCAATCCATATAGTTTCTCGACACAGAACTTTCAGCAGAGTAAAGAGGCATTTTGGATAATTTATTTAATTCAATATCAGCATATTTTTTTATATTATCCGGAAAATTTTTTTCACTAATTTTTTTCTTATAATTTTCTACCTCATTTTCATCATAATCAGGATCATCATTTTCAAAAATCTGCTTTTTTTTATTCCTAATAACATTAAGACTCCCTTTTCCCAATATATCATACACTTTGATAGCTCTGTTATAAACATTTAACTCTTTTAAAAGAGACTGTTTTACGCGAATTGAAACATTTATTACCGATATAATTATATCGGTAACAGCCGAAAGATCGTCCGTTCCTATCTTTTTAAAACCGTCTTTAAAATTAACCGCTCTCTTGCTTATATAATTTTCAAACATACTCTGTAGTTTAATTGATAACTGCAATTCCTCTTTCTTTCTATCCCTTATCTCTTCTAATATATCAAGTTGAACAAGCTCAAGTCCATCGGAATTTTCATAAGAACTTAATAATTTTGCCCGTTCAAGTCCCTTAATCATAACTCTGTAATTACCTGAATCCTGTTTGATATGTTTTACTATTTTTGCTATTAACCCCACTCTGTACAGACTCTTAAGGCTTGGGTTTTCATCAAGTTGGTCTCTTTGAACAGCCAAAAAAATCATACCATCAGTATGTTCAAGTGCAAATTTTAAAGCCTCTATCGATTTTTGTCTTCCTATGAGAAACGGTACAACCGTTGACGGGAAAGCAACTATTTCTCTAATCGGTATAACGGTTAAATCTAAATCATTCATAACTTAAGCTATCCACTTAGCCTTCTTTAAAAAGCTGTCATCAATAAGAAGCTTGTCTATTTTATTTTTTTTTGAAGGTGCGTTATACATCATATCTAACATCAACTCTTCAAAAATAGAACGTAATCCCCTCGCACCTATCTCTCGATTAACAGCCTCTTTTACAATTCGTTTTAACACGGATTTACTAAATTCAATTTCAATGTCATCAAGAGCAAAAAGTGCCTTATATTGTTTAGTAATCGCATTTTTAGGTTGCGTAAGAATCTTTAAAAAATCATCTTCATTTAAGTCATCCAAAACGGCAGTAACAGGGAACCTCCCAATTAATTCGGGAATAAGTCCAAACTTTATCAAATCATCGGTCCCCGCTCTCTTATATATTTCATCGTCTCTCATCTTGGCATTTTTACCGCTAAATCCAATTTGATTTTTTTTTAACCTTCTTTTTATAATTTTATCAAGACCAACAAATGCTCCACCGGCAATAAAAAGAATATTCTTAGTATTAATTTTCAAAAATTCCTGATGTGGATGTTTTCTCCCACCCATCGGCGGAACACTCGCCTCCGTACCTTCTACAATTTTCAAAAGTGCCTGTTGCACACCCTCCCCCGAAACATCACGCGTTATGGATGTATTTTCGCTTCGTCTTGATATTTTATCTATTTCATCAATATAAATAATACCATGCTCTGTTTTTTTAATATCTTCCCCTGCTGCCTGATAGAGTTTTAATAAAATATTTTCAACATCCTCTCCAACATAACCAGCTTCCGTTAATGTTGTAGCATCAGCAATGGCAAAAGGTACATTTAAAATTTTAGCAAGTGTTTCAGCTAATAAAGTTTTTCCTGTTCCTGTCGGTCCAATCAATAAAACATTACTCTTATTAATCTCAACCGTGTTTTTTTTATTAAGATTATTTATCCTTTTAAAGTGATTATACACCGCAACGGCAAGCTTTTTTTTTGCCATTCCCTGCGATATTACATATTTATCCAATTGTTTTTTTATTTCTTCGGGAATTAAAACATCATATTCATTATCAGCATCAGCTAATCCGCCTTTACTGTCAAAGATTAAACTATATGCTGCTTTTGTGCATTGATCACAAATAAAAACGCCCGGTCCGGCTACAAGCTTATATGCAACATCTTTTTTAACACCACAAAAGCTACAACTATCATTCTTTCTCGATTTACTCGCCATACTTAATCACCAATTCCTATACTTTAATACTATTTCTATCTTTAATGACCTTATCAACAATTCCGTATTTTAAAGCCTCTTCTGCATCCATAATATAGTCTCTCTCAATATCAACAGCCACTTTTTTTTTATCTTGCCCCGTATTTGCAACAAGAATATCCAGTGTCATTTCCTTTACTCTTTTTATCTCCTCTGCTTGAATAATAATATCGGTTGCCTGCCCCTGCGCACCTCCCAAAGGTTGATGAATAAGGACTCTGGAATTAGGTAAAATAAACCTTTTTCCCTTCGTTCCACCTGATAATAATAGTGCAGCCATCGACGCAGCCTGACCAATACAAATTGTAACTACATCGTTTTTAATAAACTTCATAGTATCGTAAATTGCCATACCTGAACTTATTTCACCGCCGGGAGAGTTAATGTATATTGAAATATCCTTTTCCGGATCCTCAGCCTCTAAAAAAAGTAACTGTGCAACTATAACATTAGCCACATTATCATCAATAGCAGAACCAAGAAAAATAATACCGTCTTTTAAAAGTCTCGAATATATATCATAGGCTCGTTCAACATTTCCACTCTGTTCAACTACTACCGGAATTAACGCCATTACTTAATCTCCTTAATTTTAATCTTCTCCTGCAAAAGTTTAGCTACCTTATCACCTAAGATTCTATCCTTGAGTGTTGCCTGTTGTTTTGCATTTGAATAATATTTACGCATCTCTTTTATAGGCAATTGATACAAGTCTGCCATCTTTTTAAGTTCAGCTTCTATATCATCCGAAGTAGCCTCGATTTTATATTTTTTCTGTACTTCAAAATATATCAATGAATACTTAACAAAGTCTATAGCCTTTTCTTTTATTGCTTTTTCATTGAGAACCTCCGTAGCTGCCTGAGGATCATTTTTCATTCTATCAATTTCTTGAAGAACAAGCGATTCGGGAATGGGAAAATCCACACTCTTAATTAATTTTTCTATTCTCTTAGTATTTTTCACATCGTCCAAATGACGTTTTACATGAGTATCATACTCTTCTTTAAGCTTTTCCTTCAATGTTTTTTCATCTTTAAGACCCAATTCTTTTATTGTATTTTCGCTTAATTCTGGTGTAAAATAATTTTGTATTCTTGTAATTTCAATAATATGTTCTACCTTTTCACCAGCCCATTTCTTTTTTTTATAATCTGCCGGATACTCTCTTTCAATAGATAATTTATCTCCAACCTTTTTACCCTTTAATTCATCATACATGTCTTTTACAAGATAGGTATTATCCTTAATCATATCTATACTTTCTTCTACTCTCGGGCTCATTCTCTTTGTTTTAAGTATTTTTGTTTGGATATTAAACAGTACTATATCACCGTCTTTAATGGCTCTGTCATTAATGGTAATCAATCGCTTTCTTGACTGTAATACTAAATTAATTTGTTTTTTCTCATCATACTCATCAATTTTCAATTCCTCGGCAGAGACTTCAGCTTCAATTGCCTCTAAATCGGGTAAATCAAATTCAGGATAAACTTCAACGGTAACATCGGCTGTTAAATCCTTTCCCTCTTTATGATTAACATTATCAATTGATGGTTGTGCAACTATTCTAATCTTATCCTTTTCAATCTTCTTAAAGACATACTCTTCAACAATCTTATTTAAGGCTTCCTCACTAAGTGCACCCTTATATCTCGATTTCAATAGTTCAGCAGGAACCTTACCCTTTCTAAATCCCGATAATTTCATATCAGCCGAATACTTTTCCGCTATTTCATCAATACCCTTTTCGATTTCAGCGTTTGGGACAGTAATACTAAAAGTTCGTTTCAGAACATCCTTGTCTTGTTTTGTCTCTTTTTTTTCAACTTTTTTTTCAACTTTTTCATCAGACTTTTTTGAATCCTTTTTCGTTACAATTTTCTTAGTTGTTTTTGTAACATCGGTTTTTTTTTCATCTGTTGTTTTTTTCGATTTTTTTGCGACTGTTTTTTTTACATCTTTATCTTCTTTCACAACAGTAACATTTTTTTCTTTTTTTTCAACTTTTCCCTTTTTTTCTTTTTTTCCCTTTTCCATTTTTATTAACTCCTGAATTTTTCAACGAATAGCCTAAACAAAAACCATTTAAGTGTAATGATAACCAATAATAGTATTATTTGTCAACTATTAATACGGTAAATATTCAGTTTTTCAAACAAATAACAATTCGCAGACAATGTAGGCGTTTCTTTTGAAGCTATTTACCGCCCTTTGTTCAACATTTTACATATACCTTCCTGCTGTTTTATATATTAGTTTTATATATTATACACTAAATCCCCCAGAGTAATAATTACAATTCGGACTTGTATATTACCATGGAATCTTCATCAAAATTGTAGCGTAATGTCCAAGAAGCCTATTATAACAAGTTAAGTGATTGGAACAAATGAAACATAGTTGCACTCTTTTGCAATGAAAACGAGTGAGATTAACACAGTTGGAATGTGCTGATCGGGCATTGTAGTAGGTTTTCATTAAAAATATAGGTATTACCTTGATTTTAAAAAAAATAATATATATAATATGTATATGATAAATATTAGGAAACAAATATAATGGAAAGAGACATTAAAGCTATAATATTAATGTTGTCTTCTCAGGCTATGATAAACCTTGGTATTATTCCTGATCCAGTGTCAAAAGAAACAATTTTGAAGTTGGATAAGGCTGAAATTTTTGTTGAACTTTTAAATGTATTAAAATTAAAAACCAAGAACAATTTAAGTAATGAAGAACAAAATTATATTGACGACGTTTATAACAATATTGTTTCTGTTTACAAAGAAAAGAGTAATATTAAGGAAGCGTAGGCATAATTATGAAGGGGAAAGTCATAGTTTTGATCGTATTTATCGTATTGTTAAGTTCAGTAGGATATACAAATGCCAACCAATGGGGGAATATAAATTTACTTTTCTATTATGATTCGATAGGTATGCACAATGAAGTCTTAAATAAACTGAATAAAATAAATTTAACCTTTTTGCCACGAAGTGAGCGAGATAAAATTGTTGAAAGGCTAATGTCGTTTGCAGATTCTAAACTTAAAACAGATACCGATTTATCACAACTGATATATATGAAAATAATAAGAGAGGCTCCTCAGTACTGGTTTGTTAAAAACAAAATAGTTTATATTGAAAAAAACGGAGACAAACCGTACTATAATCTAAAAACAGCTATTTCTCAATTGATTAAAATAGGAAAAAATTTTACATCTTCTTTTTTGATACTCAATTTTTTTGTTAATTCATTTTTATACGCCTTATTATTTGTTTTATTCATTTTTTCATTAGTGTTATTATTGAAGTATTTTAAACTCTTTGCTAATGATACTCTTGTAAATTCTGAAATGGGCTTTATAAAAAAAAAAATAATAATTGTTCTTTCTTTTTTTATGTGGCCATTATTGTTCTTTTCAGGATGGATTATTTATCCTTTTATTATTTTTGGTATTTTTTATAGATATTTAGCTAAATCTGAAAAAAGAACGGTTTATACATTATTTGCCTTATCTGTTGTAGCCCTATTGATTTTTAGTTTTATGACTGTATTGACAGATAATTTTAAAAGTGAAGGATTTAAAACCGATAGGCTTTTGTGTAGTGGTGATTATAATAGAAACGATTACTCTATGCTTAATAACGATCAAAAAGTTGTATATGCTCTTTTAAACTATAGAAAAGGATTGTTACTTAATACAATGGAAATTTTAAGTGCAGTAGACGAAAATCGTTATCGTGAGATAAAAGAAATATTATTAGGTAATTTGTATTATAAAAAATATATACATTCTTCTGGTATAAATAAGAATGCTCTTGATAAAAGTATACAGCATTATTTAAAGGTGTTAAAAAAAAATGCAACCAATAAGGTAGCTGTAAATAATTTAGCTATTGCTCTTATGAGAACTGTACATGGCAAAGACATGGAGAAAGTTTATAACTCTTATGCTC
>CAYOTE010000036.1:0-14480 GCA_964406785.1 uncultured Clostridia bacterium | reverse complement strand
CTAAAAGCGGGCAACGGGGATCGAACCCGCAACCTCAAGCTTGGGAAGCTTGCACTCTACCATTGAGCTATGCCCGCTTTCAGAATTTATTTCTTACTCTTATCCTTCGCTTTAGCCTTTGCTTTAGCATCCTTAAAATCAAATTTATAATCTACAAACTCTATATATGCCATTTCAGCACCATCACCTTTTCTGAAATCGCCCTTAATAATTCTTGTATATCCACCCTCTCTATCCATAAATCTCGGAGCGACTTCATCAAAAAGAGTATGAACTGTTTTTCTCTTAAATAAATATGCCAAAGCTCTTCTCTTACTTGATAAATCACCGTTTTTCCCTAATGTAATCATCTTCTCTACGATAGGTCTTATTGCTTTTGCCTTGGTAATAGTTGTATAAACTCTTTCCTTTTCAATAACACTTGCGGCAAGATTTCTTAATAACGCTTTCCGCTGTGACGGGTTTCTTCCTAATTTATATCCAGCTTTTAAATGTCTCATTTTTACTCCTTATTACTCTTTTTCATTATTCTATATTAATTTTCTTCACTTTCCGCTGTACTAAGAACTGCAAGTCTGGCCAACATTGTTTCACGTAAAGTTTCAGGAAGTTTTTGTCCCAACGATAATTCCAAACCTCTTAGTTTCATAATAATTTCTTCCAAAGACTTTTTCCCAAAATTCTTTGAGTTCAAGAGTTCGTGCTCAGTTTTTTCTATTAATTCAAAAATATAGCCAACACCAAGTCGTTTCAAACACTTTAATGCTCTAACTGACAAGCCCATAGCTTCAACATTTTTTTCCAATAACTCACTCTTACTTTCAATAGAAAATTCAGAACTCTGTTCAATAGAAGGAACTATTATGTCGGTATCTTGATAGTTTAAATAAATAGCAAGATGATCTCTAAGAATCTTACCGGCTATAGATACTGTCTCCCTCGGTGCAATACTTCCGTCTGTCCATACTTCAACTATTAATTTTTCATAATCTGTTTTTTTACCTACTCTTGCAGGTTGTATAGAATATTTTACCTTTTCTATAGGACTGAAATTTGAATCGACAGGTATAAAGTCTATAGACAGCTCTTCATCAAAATTTTGCTCGGCAAGCTTATATCCTACCCCTTTCTTTAATACTATCTCAGCATTAAAGGACGCATTCTCTTCAAGATGAGCTATATGAACAGTTTTATCAAGTATCTCAACATCTCCGTCTGCTATAATATCTCCAGAAAGGATTTCACCCTTGCCTTTTCTTTCTATTTTAACAATTTTTGTATCTACATCTTTAAGTTTAAACGGTATTGATTTAAGATTTAGAATGATATTTAATACATCTTCATATACACCGGGAATAAGAGAAAATTCATGCAATACGCCGTCTATCCTTATGGCAGTTATTGCATAGCCTTCTACTAATGAAAGTAGTACTCTTCTTAAAGCAATTCCTATTGTACTTCCATACCCTCTTTCAAAAGGCTCGGCAACAAATTTTCCGTAATTTTCAGTAAGTTCTTCAACCTCAAGTATTCGAGGTCTCTGATAGTTTAATTCCATAATAATACCCCCTATTTCGAATATAACTCAACAATAAGATGCTCTTCAATATCAAGAGTGATGTCATCTCTTACAGGTAAATTATTAACCTTACCGGTCTTTTTCTCGGTATCAACCAAGAGCCATCCGGGAACATCAACTAACCCTTTTACCGCTTCTAACATACCCTTAATATTTTCATTTTTTATAGCTTTTTCTTTAAATGAGACAGTATCGTCTTTTCTCAAAATATATGAAGGTATTGAAACTTTCTTACCATTAACTATTACATGACCGTGTCTAATCATCTGCCTTGCATGTGTTCTGGAATAGGCAAAATTCATTCTATAAAGAGCATTATCCAACCTTAATTCAAGCATTCTTAAAAGGTTTTCACCCGTAATCCCCTTCTGTTTTGATGCCTTGGCAAAGAAAATTCTAAATTGTTTTTCTCCAACACCATAAAATCTCTTAACCTTTTGCTTTTCTCTTAACTGACTTTTATAGTTAGATTTCTTAAAAGAAACTCTTGCACCCCTGTGACCCGGAGGATAATTTCTTCTATCCAAAGAGCATTTTTCCGTCAAACATCTCTTACCTTTTAAAAAAAGTTTTGTCCCTTCAGCACGACATAGTCTGCAAAGTGGTCCGTTATATTTTCCCATTCATTATTCTCCTTATACCCTTCTCTTCTTCTTTGGTCTGCAACCGTTATGGGGAATAGGTGTTATATCTTTAATTGTTTTAACCTTAAAACCGGTGCTACCAACACTTCTAATTGCACTTTCCCTACCGGCACCGGGTCCCTTAACTCTGATATCCAAAGTTTTGATACCAAAATTAGCTGCCTCTTTAAGAGCCTTTTCAGCTGCTAATTGAGCGGCAAAGGGTGTCGATTTCCTTGAACCTTTAAATCCGACTCCACCGCCGGCAGCCCAAGTCAAGACATTACCATCCATATCTGTAATAGTGATAATAGTATTATTGAAAGTAGCATGGATATACATCTTACCATGTGGTACTATCTTTTTCTCTTTTTTCTTCCCTTTCTTTCTATCTGTCTTTTTTGCCATTTAGTTCCTCCACAAAATGTTTATATCTATCATATATATTACTTTTTTTTCTTAATCATAGAACCTCTGGGGCCCTTTCTTGTTCTGGCATTAGTCTTGGTCCTCTGTCCCCTTACAGGAAGTCCACGCTGGTGTCTTCTCCCTCTATAACAGTTAATCTCCATAAGTCTCTTTATATCCTGACTTATTCTCTTCTTGAGATCACCTTCAACCATAATACTGTCATCGATATACTTTCTTATTCTTGCCAAATCATCCGCACTGAGATCCTTAACCTTTTTATCTTTATCAACTTTAACCGTATTCAGAATATTAAGTGATTTCGATCTCCCAATTCCAAAAATGTAGGTTAGACCAATCTCAACTCTTTTATTATTCGGTACTTCAACACCTGCTATTCTTGCCAATTTATCCTCCTTTAACCTTGTCTTTGTTTATGTTTAGGATCAACGCATATAACCCTAATAACACCCTTTCTCTTTATAATCCTGCACTTATTACATATTTTTTTTACAGAAGCTCTTACTTTCATTTTTTTCTCCTATTTAAATCTATAAATAATTCTACCCCTTGATATATCATAGGGAGAGATTTCCATCAAAATTTTATCCCCGGGTAAAATTCGTATATTATTCTTTCTCATTTTACCTGAAGGGTGTCCATATATTCTATGGTGATTTTGTTCTAATTCAACCAAAAACATAGCATTCGGAAGTGTTTCAATAACAATTCCTCTTGCTTCTACAACATCTTTATCTTTTGCCATAATTATCTCTTACAATCTCGTTAATATTTCAGGGCCCTTTTCAGTTATAACAATTGTATGTTCAAAATGAGCAGAATCACTTCTATCAGCAGTAATCACAGTCCACCCGTCATCCAATGTTTCAATTTCATATCCACCATCCGTTATCATAGGTTCAATTGCCAAAGTCATATTCTTTTTTAATTTAGCCCCTTTAACGCCATTATCGTAATTTAGTATCTGTGGATCTTCGTGAAGATTTCTGCCAACACCATGACCCGTCAAATCTCTAACTATTTCAAAACCATGTTTTCTTACAGTTTTATCTATAGATTTTGATATATCACTAACTCTATTACCTATTTTAGCGGCTTTGATTCCTTCGTAAAGCGATTCTTCACATACTTTCATCAATAGTTTCTTCCTATCATCAATTTTACCAACCGCATATGTTCTGGCACCATCACCATAATAACCTTTATAAATAGAGCCAACATCAATTCCTATTATATCGCCTTCTGCCAAAATAACGTCTTTAGAAGGTATTCCGTGAACAACCTCATGATTTAACGAAGTACACAGAGTAGCCGGAAAACGGTTACGTCCACTACCGTAGCCCTTAAATCCGGGTTTTGCGTCCAACCCCAATATTCTTTCTTCAGCCCAGGTATCAAGTTCATAGGTTGACACTCCCGGCTTTATTTTGTCTTCTATCTCACTTAAAATAATAGCTATGATTCTATTAGCCTCACGCATTAGCTTAAGTTCATTATCTTTTTTTTGAATTATCACAGTTTAATTTCCCGAATTTTATTTTCTGCCCTTCATTCTGCCTTTTTTAGAAAAAGACTCATAATTTCTCATAGTTAACTGTGCCTCTATCTGCTGAACTGTATCCATCGCAACACCAACCACAATCAAAATTGAGGTACCACCAAAATAAAAGTTCAAACCCATGCCGGTTGAAACCCAACCGGGTAAGATAGAGTATAGAGCACCACCGATAAACGGAATTTCAGCCACCTTAAACCCATTCATGAAAATTTCAGGAACAAGTGCAATTAATGCAAGATAGATAGCCCCTATAAAAGTCAACCTTGACAACACCTTGTCAATATAATCGGATGTGTTTTTACCTGCTCTTATACCTGGAATAAATCCACCGTTCTTCTTTAGATTATCAGCTACATCCGAAGGATTAAATATAATAGAGACATAGAAGAAAGTAAAAAATATAATAGATGTTATAAATAAGGCATCGTAAAAAGGCATACCGGGACTCAATTGTCTGGTAATCCAGTCTGCTATACCATTACCCCTGAATATACTTGCAATGGTTCCGGGAAAAGCAATTACAGACGATGCAAAAATTATCGGAATAACTCCACCCGTATTTACCTTTAATGGCAAGAACGTACTCTGACCACCCAACATCTTTCTGCCTTGAACTCTCTTGGCATAAGAGATAGGTATTCGCCTCTGTCCCATTTCTACAAAGACAATGAATCCTATAATACCAGCCATTATAACTAACATAATTATAATGGTCAGAATATTCATTTCACCATTTCTTAGTTTTTCAAGAACACCTAATGTTGCAGGAACAAAACCAATAACAATACCCGCAAATATTATCAAAGATATACCATTACCGATACCTCTGTCTGAGATTTGTTCACCAAGCCACATAATAAAAACAGTACCTGTTGTTAAGGTGATAACGGTTAAAAACCTAAAACCCCAACCGGGATTAAGAACAACATTACCACTCATCATCTTTTCCAAACCTATTGAGATACCAAAAGCCTGAATTGCACAAATAACAACCGTACCATATCTTGTATATTGAGTGATTTTCTTTGTCCCAAGCTCTCCCTCTTTTGAAATTCTTTCAAGATAAGGCCAAACAACCTGTAATAATTGCAGGATAATCGAAGCACTGATATAGGGCATAATACCCAAGGCAAAAATAGTCATTCTTGACATATTTCGACCGGAAAACATATCAATAAATCCGAGAATACCATGTTGCTGACTCTTAAAAAACTCAGCCAAAGCAACCATATTTATACCCGGAATAACAATCTGCGATCCGACTCTATAAACAGCAAGAAGTAAAAAAGTGAAAATAATTCTCTTTCTTAATTCAGGAACAACAAATATATTTCTAAAAAATGTAATCAACTTAATACTCCTTTTATAAAATTATAGCCTCTCCGCCAACCTTACCTATTTTATCCAAAGCACTCTTAGAAAATTTATGTGCATGAATCTTTGTTTTTTTTGATATTTCACCGTCTCCGAGAACCTTAATCTTCAAATTCTTGTCGGTTACTAATCTCTTGGTATAAAAATCAGCCAAGGTAACTTCTTCGAGTCCTAAAGCTTCTATTTTTCCTAAATTTACAACACTATACTCTGTTCTAAATATATTCGTGAATCCTCTTTTAGGAATTCGTCTTACAAGTGGCATTTGACCACCTTCAAAACCTCTTTTCCTTGAATATCCACTTCTCGATTTTTGTCCGTTCATACCCTTCCCGGCTGTTTTCCCAAAACCGGAACCCGGACCTCTACCTATTCTTTTCTTTTTTTTTATCGCACCTTTCGCAGGCTTTAAATTTGCCAATGATATCATTTTTTTACCCCCGAAACTTCAAGCATAAAAACAATTTTATTAATCATACCTCTAATCTCAGGTCGATCTTCTCTTATAACTTGAGAATTCAATTTAGTAAGTCCCAATCCTCTAACTATAGCCCTTTGCTTTTCATTCCTACCTATAATGCTTTTTACAAGTTTTATATTTAACATAGGATATTTTTTCTTTACTGCCATAACTCCTCCTCAGTCAGATTCCGTTTTAATCTGAAAATTTCAGGTTTTTTTAAACTTCTTAGACCTTCTATTGTTGCTTGAGCTACAGTAAGTGTATTCTTACTCTTAATGCTCTTCGTAAGAATATTCTTTATCCCGGCAAGTTCCATAATTACACGAACAGCACCTCCGGCAATAACACCCGTTCCCGGTGATGCAGGTCTTAAAACAACTCTTCCAGAACCAAATTTACCAATATTATAATAGGATATTGTATCGTTAAAAACCGGTACGTCTATAATGTTTTTCTTTGCCATGGCTATTGCTTTTTTTATAGCCAAGGGTACTTCCTGTGCCTTGCCCATACCAAAACCAACCTTACCGTTTCGGTTACCAACTACAACTGCCGCAGAAAAGCGTAAATTCTTACCACCTTTAACAACCTTTGTAACCCTTCTAATAGAGATCACTTCTTCATCAAATAAATCTTCTGTATTTTCAGTTATCTGCACTTTGCTCTCCTTAAAACTTTATTCCATTTTCTCTTGCAGTATCAGCAATAATCTTAACTCGACCTGCATATAGATATACATTTCTATCAAAAATAACATTCTTTATTTTTTTCTCTTTTAATCTTTTAGCTATTAATTCTCCAAGCATTTTTGCAGCTTCTTTATCCTTGGTGCTTTTAAGATTCGGTCTTAGTTCTTTTTCAAGAGTAGAAGCAGTTAATATTACACTCGATTTTTCATCATCAAAGACCTGTGCGTAAAGATACTTATTTGTCTTAGTTACCATTAATCTTGGTTTTGATGCTGTCCCTACCAACTGACTTCTCAAACGATTTCTAATTCTTTTTTTTCTTTTACTTTTTACAATATACTTTGGTGTTATCATACTACACTCCTGCTGTTTTTCTAACTTTCTGTCTCAGGTATTGTCCTTCTACCCTGATACCCTTCAACTTATAAGGTTCAACCGGTCTAATCTTCTTAATATTTGCAACCGTTTGCCCCAACAGAGCCTTATCAAAGGAATGAAGAACAAATGAACCGGGATTCTCCTGCGTAGCTGTAACACCCTTGGGAAGTTTATAATTCACAGGATGAGAATACCCTACCTGAAGGTTTATTGTATCACCCTTTACAGTAGAACGCCATCCCTTACCATGAATTTCAAGCTTCTTTGAAAAGCCCTTCTCAACGCCGAATATAGCATTATTCATAAGACTCCAAATTAAACCCTGAAAAGGCTTATAAGAGTCATCCTTTCTATTTACCCAGAGATTATTCTCTTCAAGTTTAACCTCTATGCCCTCTAAAATATTTATACTCAATTCACCCTTTGGACCCTTAACTAAGGCAAGACCGTCTTTAATCTCGACTTTTACGGAACCACTAACGGTAATTGGTTTTGATGCTAATCTAGACATTCTATTTCCTCCACTTACCAAACATAAAGCAGCACTTCACCGCCTACATTATTCTTTTTACAAGATTTCCCGGTCATAATGCCCTTGGAGGTAGAAACAAACGCAACACCAAGTCCTCCTAAGACAACAGGTATATTTTCTACATCGGCATAAACTCTACGCCCAGGCTTTGAAATTCTTTTAATTCCATCAATAACCGGAGTTTTTCCGTCATATTTCAAATCGACAAGTATCTGTCCGGGAAAAGTACTATCATCTAACTTAAACCCTTTTATATACCCCTCGTCCTTTAATAACTTAGCAACTTCCATTTTAATTTTAGAAACAGGTACGGCAACTTGAAGTTTTTCAACCATTAGTCCGTTCCTAATTCTCGTTAACATATCTGCAATTGGATCTGTATGACTCATATTTACTCCTTACCAAGATGCCTTTGTAACACCGGGAACTTCACCTCTAAGAGATAACTCCCTAAAGCATAATCTACATAACTCAAATTTTCTATAAACAGCCCTTGTTCTTCCGCATAATCTACATCTCGTACCGACTCTAACTCTGTATTTTTGTGGTTTTAATGCCTTTGCAATAGTTGATTTCTTTGCCATTATTCCTCCTAATCGGTAAAGGGCATTCCCATTTTCTTTAACAACGCCCTTGCGTACTCATTCTTTTTAGCAGATGTTACAATAGTTATCGACATCCCTCTTACCTTATCAACCTTATTATAATCTATTTCCGGAAAAACAAGTTGATCTTTCATAGCAAAGGTGTAATTTCCCCTACCATCAAAAGACTTCGGTGATATCCCATGAAAGTCCTTGATTCTCGGAATAGTAATTGATACAAGTCTATCAAAAAAATCATACATTCTCTCGCCCCTAAGAGTTACCGAAACTCCAATAGGCTGTCCTTCTCTCAATCTAAAAGTCGCAATTGATTTTTTAGCTCTTCTTATTACAGGTTTCTGACCCGATATGGTTGTCAACTCATCAATAACCTTATCAAGAACCTTGATGTTCTGAGTTGCTTCTCCTACTCCTGCATTTATTACAATCTTTTCAAGCTTTGGGACTAACATAATATTTGAAAGTCCAAGTTCTTTTTTAAGCTCTTCTCTCGTTTCTTCTTTAAATTTTTTATATACTCTGTTCATTTTCTTCTCCAATTCCTAATCAAGAACAGTCTTACACTTATTGCAAATTCTGGATTTTTTATTATCCTTAACGCTGATGTTTATTCTTACACCCTGTTCACAATCACTGCAATAATACATAACACTTGATATTGGAATTGCTCCTTCTCTGTCAACTATACCACCCTGTATGTTTTTCTGAGGATTTGCTCTGACATACTCCTTTAGGATATGTACCTGTTCAACAACGATTCTGTTTTTCTTTAAAAGTATATGCTGAACCTTACCAACCTTTCCCTTATCAGTTTTCTTACCCCTTTTTACAACTACGGGATCACCAATTTTTAATTTAGTACTACCCATCTTATATTACCTCCGGTGCCAAAGAAACAATCTTCATAAATTTTTTTTCTCTTAACTCTCTTGCTACCGGTCCGAAAACTCTGGTACCTACGGGTTCCTTATCTTTATCAATAAGTACAGCAGCATTATCTGAAAATCTTATATAAGAACCGTCTCGCCTTCGTGATTCATAAGAAGTTCTCACTACAACAGCCTTAACAACCTCACCTTTCTTTATCTTTGAATTAGGCTCGGCAACCTTAACTGCACCAACAAAAACATCGCCTATATGAGCAACCCTTCCAACAGCTCCGCCAATCGCTCTTATAAACATAATTGACTTAGCTCCCGAATTATCAGCCACCTTTAATCTGGTTTGCATCTGTATCATTTTACAACTCCATCTTCACTTGGTTTAGAAGAAATTATATCAATAACAAGCCACTTCTTTTTCTTACTAATCGGCCTTACCAATTTCATTTTTACAACATCTCCAACTCTGCATTTATTCTCATAATCATGAGCAAGATATTTTTTCTTCTTTCGTACAATTTTCTTATATACCGGATGCTGAAATATTCTCTCAACATCCACAGTTACGGTTTTTTCCGCTTTAACGGAACTAACCTCACCTGTCATAGTTATTGTAACACTCTTTTTATTATCCATTTTTTGACCTCTTTTCATATTTAACTGTCAACAATCTGGCAACTTCTCTCTTCGTTTGACTAATTTTATGTAAATTATCCTGTTGACCAAGAGCCTTTTGCATTTTTTGTTTAAAAAGCTTTTCTCGTTCTTCTTTAATCTTGCTGTCAATCTCTTGATCAGAAAGTACTCTAATATCTTTAGCTTTCATATTCAACTCCTACTTTTCCCTCTTAACAAAACGGGTTCTTACGGCAAATTTCCTCTGTGCAAGTTTCATTGCCTGTTTAGCAACACTCTCTTCAACTCCCTCAAGTTCATAAATAATTCTGCCTCTCTTTAATACATCAACCCAAAACTCAGGATCTCCCTTTCCCTTACCCATTCTTACTTCAACTGGTTTTGAAGTAACCGGTTTATACGGGAACACTCTAATCCACATTTTTCCGTTTCTCTTGACATGCCTGTTAATTGCTACCCTGCCAGCTTCAATCTGTCTTGCTGTAATCCAACAATTTTCCAAAACCTGCAAACCATAATCTCCAAACTCAAGAGTATTGCCTTTAGTTGCCTTACCACGCCTTTTTCCTCTAAAGACCTTTCTATGTTTAACTTTTGACGGCATTAACATCGTTATTCTCCTTTTGCTTCAAGTTCTATATCTTTCTTCTTATATCTTTCTTTCTCTTTATCACCGTTGTATATCCACACCTTAATACCAATTTGTCCGTACTCGGTATGAGCCTCGGCAAAACCATAATCAATATCTGCCCTTAAAGTCTGTAAGGGAAGTTTCCCAAAGAGATACCACTGAGATCTTGCTATTTCCGCACCACCTAATCTCCCGCCAACCTTTATTTTAATCCCGATAGCACCGGCTCTTAATGATGATTCAACAGATTTTTTCATCGCTCTTCTGTATGATATTCTCTTCTCAATTTGATACGCAATTCCCTCTGCAACTAATTGAGATACAAGCTCGGGATACTTTATTTCAATAACATCAATTAAAATCTTATCAACAGGTCTTCCGCAGATAGCCTTAATTGTTTTTTTCATTTCTTTTACACCGGATCCACCTTTACCAATGATTATTCCCGGTCTTCCCGTATTAATCTGAACTCTTATCGTATCAGAAATTCTCTTCAACTCAATAGATGCAATACCGGCATGCTTATATTTTTTCTTCAGAGTCTTTCTTATCTTAAGATCAGTATGAAAGAGATCCACATAATTTTTCCCTTTACCAAACCATAAAGAAAGCCAACTTTTATTAAAACCTAATCTAAATCCGTAAGGATGTGTTTTTTGACCCATTATTATTCCCCTTTCCTTTCATCTAAGTAAACCGTCAGATGAGCATATCTTTTTAAAATACTTACTCCACGACCCCTTGCAGTAGCCCTGAATCTCTTTTGATATGGTGCCTTATCTGCAAAAATCTCCGAAATATAAAGATCATCGACATCTACATTCGGACTCTTTACTTGAGCATTAGCAACAGCTGAATTTAAAACTTTCAATACCAACCCGCTTGCCTTCTTCTTCTTTGAAAACCTTAATATGGTAATAGCTTCCCCCGCATCCTTATTCCTGATCATATCAGCAACAAGTCTTATTTTTCTCGGAGATATTTTTAAATATTTTCCTTTTGCAACAGTTAAATGTTCCATTCCGTCTCCTATTTATTCTTAGAGGTGTGTCCCCTGTAATTCCTTGTTATTGAGAATTCACCTAATTTAAGTCCTACCATATTTTCAGTAACAAAAACCGGTAAGAATTTTTTTCCATTATGTACAGCAAGAGTAAGTCCAACCATCTCAGGAATTACCGTAGAACTTCTTGACCAAGTTTTAATAACTTCTCGCTTCTTGGAATTCTTAGCAGCAAGTACTTTTTTATACAGTTTTTCCTCTATAAATACACCTTTTTTAATTGATCGTGCCATTGCTTAACTTCTCCTCTTAACAATAAATTTTTGAGTCCTCTTATTATTTCTTGTTCTATAACCCTTTGTCGGTTTACCCCAAGGAGTCACCGGAATTCTTCCACCCTTGGTTTTACCTTCACCACCGCCATGCGGATGATCTATCGGGTTCATAACAGTTCCTCTAACATGAGGTCTCTTGCCTAACCATCTACTTCTTCCGGCTTTTCCAACCTTTATATTATTTCTCTCCATATTGCCTAATTGTCCGATAGTTGCTCGACAATTAATATGAATTTTTCTTAACTCGCCTGATGGCATCTTAAGAAGTGCATACTGTCCCTCTTTAGCCATTAAGGTAGCATAACCACCTGCTGTTCTGGCAATTTGTGCTCCCCTTCCCGGTTGGAATTCAATATTATGAATAACCGTACCAACAGGAATATTCTTTAATAATAAAGCATTTCCAGAAGTTATATCAGCCTCACCGTTTGAAGAAATAACAGAATCACCAACTGTTATTCCGTCAGGTGCAAGAATATATCGTCTATCACCGTCTTCATATTTAACAAGAGCAATTCTCGTAGTTCTATTCGGATCGTACTCAATAGTTTCAAGCACTCCTGCAACATCCAGTTTATTTCTTTTAAAATCTATTATTCTATACTTTCTTTTATGACCGCCACCTCTAAATCTTATAGTTATTCTACCATTATTATTTCTACCACCTGACTTTTTCAAAGTAACCAATAGTTTCTTATAAGGTTTGTCCGTTGTAATTTCATCGAAAGTATATCCGGTCATACCTCTATGACCGGGCGTTGTAGGTTTATATTTTTTAATACCCATTATCCCACCTCAAAATATTCTAACATCTTTGCCTTTTCATTAAGTTTAATATAAGCTTTTTTCCATGAAGATCTCTTACCGGTATATTTACCGTATCTCTTTTCTTTTCCGCTATAATTCATTATCTTTACTGAATCGACCTTAGTGTCAAACAGCTTTTCTACTGCATATTTAACTTGAATTTTATTCGCATTTTTATGCACTTTAAAACATAAAACTCTTTCATTATCCTTCAAGTCGGTAGTCTTTTCAGTAATAAACGGTGCAATAATTATATCAGTATTTTCCAATCTCATTTTAATACCTCTGTTATTTTTGTAATTGCTTCAACTGTAACCAATATATGATCATAATGCAATGAATCATAAATATTCAATTCTTTAGAATCAATTGCCTTGATACTCGGTATATTTCTTGTAGAAGTCAATAATTCTTCATTATCTTTACTATCAATAATAAGTATCTTATTATACTTGAAATTCTTCAATTTTTCAATTGCCTCTCTTGTTTTTGTCGAACCAATCAATAATTCGTCAACAACAATCAATTTATCATTACGTACCTTTTCAGATAAAACTGATTTCAAGGCATTTCTTTTTGCCTTCTTAGGCATATTATAGGAGTAATCCCTTGGTTTCGGTCCAAAAGTAATACCACCCTTTCTCCATATCGGACTTCTTGTAGAACCGGCTCTCGCTCTGCCTGTACCTTTTTGCTTCCAAGGTTTTTTACCTCCACCGGATACCTCACCTCTTGTCTTTGTAGAGGCAGTTCCTCTTCTTTGGTTTGCCCTGAAGTTTTTTACAGCCTCATAAATTAAATGCTCTCTCAATTCATAATTAAAAACATCATCTGACAACTCTAAATCCTTAACATCTTCATTATTTATATTTTTTACTTTTATCAGCATAATTAACTCCTTTTAAAGGATTCCTTCATTATATAAACATAGTTTCCATTAAAACCGGGGACAGAACCCTTCAAAAGAATAATATTATTGTCAAGATCAACCTTAACTACATTAATACCTTTTACAGATTTAGTCTTTCCACCCATTCTTCCCGGCATTTTTTGCCCTTTCAATACCTCTCCGGGATACGCACACATACCAACCGAACCGGGTCTTCTGTGATGCATTGAACCGTGTGTTTTTTTACCGCCGGCAAAATTCCATCTCTTAACTACGCCTTGAAAACCTTTTCCCTTTGTTTTACCTATAACCACAACACTTTCGTTCTCTTCAAAAATATCAGCCTTTATACTATCTCCAAGATTTATATTTTCATCATCAACAAAAAATTCCTTTATTACTTTTGTCGGCGGAACCTTAGCTTTTTCAAAATGCCCCTTCATAGGTTTGTTAACCTTCTTTATCTTTTTCTCTTCAACTAATCCTAATTGAACCTTCTTAAGATTGTTGTTATCATTAATCTTTTTTTGTATAACAAGACATGGACCGGCTTTTACTACAGTAACGGGTATTACATTACCCTCTTCTGTAAATATCTGAGTCATTCCAATCTTCTTTCCTATCAATCCTTGTATCATATTATTCACCCTTTAATTTCCACTTCTTCTAAGAAATAGAATTCCCTAAATAATTAGTTAGATTTTACCTCTACTTCCACACCAGCCGGAAGATCCATTTTTTTCAATTCAGCAATAGTATCGTCATTATGATTAATAATTTCAATCAAACGTGCATGACTTCTTCGCTCAAAATGTTCTCTTGATTTTTTATCAACATGAGGTGATCTTAACACACAAAATCTCTCGATTTTTGTAGGTATCGGTATGGGACCGGCAATTGTAGCACCGGTTCTCTTTGCCTTATTAACAATTTCTGCCGAAGACATATCAAGTATCCTACTATCAAAAGACTTAAGTTTAATCCTGATTTTAGTATTCATATTTCCTCTTTTTTATTCAATAATATCGGTTACCGAACCTGCACCGATTGTTCTTCCACCCTCTCGGA
>CAYOTE010000035.1:0-14523 GCA_964406785.1 uncultured Clostridia bacterium | reverse complement strand
GTTATAATAGACTTCTTGGACATTTCGCTACAATTTTGATGAAAAATTCAGGATTAAAAAAAATGTTGACAAAATTAAAAAACTATACTATATTAACCATATGGTTAAATTAAATGGTTAGTTAATTGGTGAAATAATATGAATAAAAAGAATGAAAATATGAGAAATACTTTAAACACGAGGAACAAGATAATTTCTGCCGCTATGAAAGAATTCTCCTTAAACGGACTCAAGGGTAGCAGAGTTGAAAACATTACAAAGAGAGCAAATGTAAATAAGGCTATGCTCTTTTACTATTTTGGTTCAAAGCAAAAACTTTACGAGATTATCATACAAAAAACAGTAGGTTCCTTATTAAAAACTATTGGCGAAATAATTCACCCCGAATTAACAATTGAAGAGTTTATAGAAGAATTCCCGTCTCTTTACATTGATCATTTTTCCAAAAACAAAAGTGTTATTAATATGTTGGCAATAGATATTATTCAAAACCCAAATTACATTTCAAATCTCATTGGAACTGTATTTAGGGACAATTTTAATATGGATTCCTCAATCTCACCCTTTGAGAGACTTATAAAAAAATGGTCGGAAGAGGATAAGATAACCGAAAAAAATCCGGTTCATTTTATGCTTAATATAATGTCACTTATTATATTTCCCTTTATAATGAAACCCATACCGGAGGCAGTATTCAATAAAAAGATAGATGATTCAAAGGAGTATTATGAACATAGAAAAGAAAGTATTAAAAATCTTCTTAAGAGAGGCTTATTAAAATGAAACTAATAATTAGAGTAATTATATTAATGCTGATGTATTTATCAGTATCCTTTAATATTTACGCAAAGAATATTTTATTAAAAGATGTTCTTAAAAAAGCAATAAAGACGGACGTAACTGTTAAAAATCTTTCCGTACAGGGGAAAATAGACAGTATCAGTGTGGAAATAGCCAAGAAAAAAAAATTATTATCCGTAAATCTATCGGGAAGGTATTTATTCCAATCCGATAAGATGGAAATTACTTTACCGTCAAAAACACTTTCCCCCACCATAACCATTCCGGGCAGTACAATGTCGGCAGGTGTTAATAATAATTTTGATATAAATATGTCTATTATTCAGCCTGTATATTCGGGAGGAATAATATCAAATAATATCAAATTAAAAAAGAATGATTTATTAATGACAAAGAACAATAAATTATTTTCCAAGCAGATAATTTCAAAAAATATAAAAAATTCATATTTCAAATATAAAATTCTTAATGAAGAAAAAAAAATCCTTACAACTCTTTTAAACGAATTGAAACTTCATAGAAAAAAAATGCAGAATTTATATAATGAAAATCTTATCAACAAGGCTGTTATTTTAGAGACTGAAATAAAAAAAGATGAAATAAGCCTGAATTTAGAGGAGTTAAACAAGCAATTAAAAACAGAACAAATACAGTTTAATTACCTGACAAAGGTTAACATAAATGATATTGAAAAAAACTATTCCGAAATAATTTTAAATAAAAATGACTCGCTTGCCTATTACAAAAATAATCATCCACTCTTAAATAATATTAAAATTGGGAAGGATAATTTATATATCGGTGAAAATATTAGTAGAGGTTCTTATCTGCCTCAGGTAAATAGTTTTTTTGAACTTCACTACGGTAAGCCCGGCATAGATGTTTTCAAGAATGAGTGGAATCCCTACTTTAGAGCAGGAATTAACATATCTTATAGGTTATTTGATTGGAATACAAAAAAAAACAATATAAATATCTTGACATATAGAAGAAAAAAGCTCGAAAACAAGAAAAAACATCTAATAGAATTAACTGAAAATAATCTTAATATACTCTATACAAGTGTGAATTTTTATAAAAATAAAATAACAAAAACAAAGACCTTAATAGTCAATTCCGAAGCAATAAAAGATATTAAGGAAAAACTCTTTCTCGAAAAGCAGATAACAAACTTAGAGTATCTTACCTTTTTACAAAAAATAAAAAAATACAAACTAATGGAACAAAAGAACAAATACAAGATTGAACTTATTAAAACAAGAATTAACGCATTGATAGGAAAAATATAAGGAGCATATTATGAAAAAATCACAATTATTATTATTAATTATTCTACTGTCAAATATCTTTTTTTGTACATCAAAAACAGAAGATAAGATAAAAGTACCCGGTATAGTTAAGGGGGATATAATAACGATTAGAGCAAAAACAATGGGCACGGTAACTAAGGTAAATTTTTATGAGGGTAAGAAAGTCAATATGAACGATAATTTATTGACAATTGACTCTCGCATCCTTAAAAACAAAATTGCCGCAATCCCTTTGAATTTAAAGAGTATGGAAATTCGCATAAATGAATTGAAAAATACGATAAAATACGCAGAGGCGAACAGGGCTTATCTCTTAAAGCAGGTTAAAAGATTTAAACGACTCGTTAAGAGCAAATCTATTTCGGGTGAGAAATATGAGTTGATTAAATTAAAACTTAAAAAGGTAAATACGGATATCTTCGGATTAAGACAAAAGATTGCATCACTTGAAGTTGAAAAGGAAAAACTCTTAAACAAGGAAGAAAATCTTAAATTATTATTGGAAGATTATACCTTGAACTCTCCCGTAAGAGGCGTTGTTATAGAAAAATTCATCTCAAGAGGTGAGAATATTTTGCCGTCAAAACCCATAGCCGATATAATAGACTTAAACTCACTATACATTGAAGCTTTCGTTGAGGGTGAAGAAATTTCAAGATTAAAAATCGGAGATAATGCAAATATTTTCATCGACGGTATAAAAGAGGTTCAAAAGGGGCAGATATCATACTTCGGTAAAAAGGCAGAATTTTCTCCAAAATATGTAATATCCGAAAAAGAGAGGAAATCCTTACTATACCTTGTAAAAATTAAAATAAAAGATAATATTGACATATACAAGATTGGAATGCCCCTAACCCTTAAATTCGACACAGCTAAATAATAATGATTAAGATTAATAATATTTCCAAATCATTCGGACAGATTAAAGCCTTAGATGATATTTCAATTAATATGTCAAAGGGTAAGCTCACCATTATTGCAGGAGCCGATGGTGCGGGAAAATCTACAATATTTAAAATCATCCTCGGCTTATTAAAAAAAGATTCCGGATCTATCTTACTCAATGACATTGACATTGAATCGGATTACTCTAAAATCACCTCAATTTGCGGATACATGCCTGAGAAATTTTCGTTATATCAAGATTTAACAGTTGAAGAAAATCTGAATTTTTTTGCCGACATAAGAAACGTTCCTAAAAAAAGAAGAGAAGAGTTAAAGTATAGACTACTTGAAAATACAGGAATGGCTAAGTTTAAAAAGCGACGAGCAGGAGCACTTTCAGGGGGCATGAAACAAAAACTTTCGCTTGCAACAATTTTACTATCCAGCCCCGAAATCATCATTCTTGACGAGCCTACAACAGGCGTTGACCCACTATCAAGAATTGAGTTTTTTAACATTATAGACTCCTTAAAAGACGAGGGTAAAACAATAGTTATCTCAACTCCATACCTTGACGAGGCTGAGAAAGGCGACTATATAATCTTTATGAAAAACGGAAAGAATATAAAATCCGACACAATTGAAAAACTGAAAGCAAATCAAAAATTTAAGATTTTCAACATTATTCCGAAGGGGAATATATTTGATATATTATTAAAACTTAAAGGTGAAGAAAAACATAATAAGCGAGCTTTTATCAAGGGAGAGTACATAAAGTATATGGCAGATATGTCAACCGAGGCATCAGAGCTATCCTTTATCCCCCATCTAAGTATTGAAAGAGAAGAACCAAAATTAGAAGATATATATCTGTATTATGAACGACTATATACGGACAAAAACAAAACTGAATAAAATGAAAGATACTATAATAACAATAAGAGATTTAACAAGAACATTCGGTAATTTTACCGCTGTAAACAAAATTAATTTTGATATTCATGAGGGTGAAATACTCGGATTTTTAGGTCCGAATGGTGCCGGCAAGACAACAACTATTAAGATGATTATAGGCTTGTTAAACATCAGTTCGGGTATTATCAGCCTGCGAGGTGAAGATATTTCAAAAAATCGGGATAAGATGAAGAGTGTAATGGGTTATATGTCACAAAAATCTTCGCTCTACCCAAAGCTTACACCTCTTGAAAACATAGAGTTTTTCGGTGGTATATCAGGCTTGAAAAAAAAAGAGATATTACAAAAAAAAGATGAAATATCTAAATTGGTACCTGTTGAATTTTTAAAAATCATCACCGAGAAGCTTCCACCGGGAATAAAACAAAAAATAGCATTATTTATAGCCTTAATTCCAAACCCTGAAATTATCTTGCTCGATGAGCCTACTTCCGGCGTTGATCCCGACGTAAGAAGAGAATTTTGGTTTGATATATATAATTTAAAGAAGAGTGGCAAGACTATTCTCGTTTCAACACATAATCTCGACGAGGTTGAATACACCGACCGAATACTGATTTTACACAGGGGCAATATTATTATGGAAGGTAAGCCCCACGAGCTTAAAATTAAACATAATTCTAAATCAATAGAAGAACTGTTCAAAGGAGCAATATTAAAATATGAAGAGAATTAAACCGATTATAAGAAAAGAGTTTGCCCATATCGTAAGAGACCCGAAAAGTTTATTGATAGTCTTTTTAATGCCTCTTGTAATGATATTTATTTACGGATATGCAATATCATACGATCTCAATAATATTAATATTGCCATTGTAAATAATTCAAAGGGTAAATTATCACAGGACTTTATAAATGCCTTTAAAAACAACGGATATTTTACAATAATAAATTCTATGCATAGCGGTAAAAGTAAGAGTTCAACCTCAATTCCAACCTATGAGCAATGGCTAAGAGAGGGTAAGATAAGTGAAATAATCGTTATACCGTATGATTTTGATAAAAAGATAAAGACAGGCATTCCAACAAAGGTAAACTTCATAATAGACGGAAGTGATTCAAATAGTGCAAATATAATATATCAGTACAGTGAACAGATACTTTTAAGTTTTATTAACTCATATCAGGGTCTTGATAAAATTCTTAAGATAAACACAAAGGTATATTTTAATACCGAGGCAAAGAGCTCGTTTTTCTTTATACCGGGCTTAATAGCGGTACTTCTCTTAATGATGTCGGCTCTTTTAACCTCATTAAGTATTTCAAGAGAAAAAGAATCAGGCTCAATTGAACTCCTATTCATATCACCTCTTAAGTCCTTTGAAATAATCATAGGAAAAACAATTGCGTATATTTTCGTTGCCTTTGCCGTTGAGATTATAATCTTGCTTTTCAGCAGATTTTGGTTTCATATTCCCATAAGAGGAAATCTATTAATTTTATTCATATTTTCACTCATATACATAATAACGGGACTTGCAATAGGAATATTTATATCAACGGCAGCCGCAGACCAAAAAACAGCAATGCTTGCCACACTTCTTGCCACCATGCTTCCTTCCATTATGCTTTCGGGATTTATTTTTCCTCTTGACTCATTAAGTCCGATTCTTCAATATATTTCAAGAATTATTCCCGCTACATATTTTTTAAAAATCATAAGAGGTGTTGTCTTAAAAAATGCATCAGTATCAAATTTGTATTACGAAGGATTTATATTGATATTGATGGCAGTGGTAATACTTGGCATTGCAACCGTAAAATTTGCAAAGGAGAGAAATAAAACAAAATGAAAATTAAATATCTTGTGAAAAAAGAGTTTATAGAAACTATCAGACAAAGAGAGATGCTTTTTTTAATGATAGTTTCTCCAATAATTCAAATAATACTCCTCGGCTATATTGTAACTACCGATATTAAAAATATTCCTGTTGAGATAATAAATTTATCTAAGAGCAATAAGGCTCAGAGCATAATAAACCGAATTAATAAGTCTCCCCTATTTATAGTTAAAAAAACGTCAAGACAAAACGAAGACCCGATAGAGATTTTTAAAAAAGGAAAGATAAAATCAATAATAATTTTTCGTGACAGGTTCGACAAGAAACGAATTCCTCTAAACTATCCTGAGATTCAAATTCTTATGGACGGTGTTGATTCAAACAGTTCAAAAATAGCGGCAGGATATTTTAACGGTATAATAAAACACTACCTACTGACTGATATTAAATCATTGGGACGTTCACTCTTAATAAGGAGTAAACCCCTCATAAGATATAATCCCGAGCTTAGGAGTATTAACTATATGGGACCCGGTATTGTCGCACTCCTGCTTACAATTATTACATTATTTTTAACATCCATATCCATTGTAAGAGAGAAGGAACAACAAACCATTGACACCCTCCTGATTTCTAAACTTAAACCCATTGAAATTTTCATAGGTAAGGCTATTCCAATGGGGATTGTTGGTATTATAGATATGATAATAGGTACATTAATCGTTGTACTATGGTTTAACATACCAATCAGGGGAAATCTTTTTTTCTTATTTATATCTTCAATTATATACCTAACGGCAATACTGTCATTTGCCCTTCTTATCTCCATTGCCTCGACATCTCAACAACAATCGCTCTTCTTTTCGTGGTTCTCAATGATAACTTTCATCTTGCTATCCGGCTTATTCACACCTGTTGAAAATATTCCAAGCTCATTAAAATGGATTGCAGACATTAATCCCTTAAGATATTTGATAAAAATCATAAGAGAAATTTTCCTAAAAGGAAACGGTATAGAATATTTCTATAAAGATTTAATGATACTAACCGTAATTACCATTGTCATAACATTGATTTCAATGTTAAATTTTAAAAGATTTATTTCGAACTAAGAGAGAATAAAAATGATAAAGATTATTTGAATACTAATTTTATGTTTAATAAATTTATCCATTTTAAGCAGTGCCGGATTTTATGTAAAACTAAAAAAAACTGGTCAAAATATATGTTTTCGTGGCAAAAACTTAAGTATAGAAAAAGTTGGTATTGTTTATGAATATATAAAGGCAAAAGAATAAATCCCGTGTATCCTTTTGTGTCAAATTAAACATATTGAAAAAATTATTTTTTGAAATAATCGCATATAGCTGGGGTAATATCGGCAAGGTTATTAATCTTGTCTCTTAAGTATTTATCTTTATATCCCCAAGTGATAAGTGGTACGGGATTTAGGGTATGTTTTTTATTTGAAAGTTCTTCAAGATTACCATGATCACTGGTTATTAATAGTGTGTCTTGCTTTTTTTCCAATAAAGAGATTAATTTTTTTATCAGTCTGTTTAAATTCTTAACAAGTATATTACACTCATCTATTGTTTTTCTATGTCCGTAAATATCTGTTTGGAAGTATTCATAGAGTAGGAAGTCATATTTTTTTGAGCTATTATACATTATTTCGGCAGCAGTTTCAGGCGAATATTCCAAACATTTAATACCAAGTTTTATTAATGATTTATTGGAATAATCCTGATATATAGAATTTTTATCAAGTAAATCTGAAATGTCGAATGGTTTTATTTTATTTGTTATGAGTAAACATGATGTTACTGATATTTTTTTTTTATATTTTGACGGAAAATCTTTTGAAAAAATAAAATTACCATCAATATCAACATTTGTCTTATAAAATAGATTGGAGTGTCTCGGGTAGGTATTTAGGAACATTGTTGATAACCCCTTTTCTCTTAGTTGTTTAAAAATATTTGATTTTTTAATTAAGGCTCTCATATGCTTATTTGGAAAACTTCCTATATGAGAATTTAAGAGTTTTGGGATATTTGTTCCGGTGTAAATAGTAGTTTGACCGGTTGCACTTTGCGGTATTCCATCTACTCCCATTCTTGCATCAATAGGTTTTATCGGAGTACCATCGTGTAGAACATTGTCTTGCTCAAAAAAAGGAAGATACTCTGTATTTGAAACGTAAAAAGGATTGTGCTCTGATTTTTTCCCTATACCAACGCCATCAAGAAATATAAATATCATCGCACATTTTTAATTGCATATTCCATATGAGCTAAAATTTCTTTAAATATTGATTCTTTATCTCCCAATCCGTTTATTGTAATTACATCTTTTTCTTTTTTATAGTACTTGAGTATGGGGATGGATTTTTTTTCGTGTTCTTCAAGTCTCTTTACTATTGATTCAGTTTGTACGTCATAATTTCTTTTCTGTTTTGTCTTACCTCTTTGTGCCAATCTTTTTACAAGCTGTAAAACGGGAACGGATAAATCTATTATACAGGAAAGAGAAGCTTTTTGTTTTCTCAGTAAACCGTCAAGTATATAGGCTTGAATTATAGTTCTTGGAAATCCCTTGAATACAAAACCGTTTACGTCCTTACTTAATTTTATCTTTTTTTCTATAAGCCTTATGACAATCTCGTCGGGGACTAATTTACCGTTGGCAATATAGTCTTTTATTTTAATTCCTATATCCGTTTTTTTATTCAATTCTTCTTGCAATATATCACCTGTTGAAATATATACAAGGTTAAATTTTTTTGCAATCATCTTTGCCTGTGTCCCTCTTCCAGATCCTGGATAACCGAGGATAACTATGTTAAATAAGACTTTTCTTAAGTTTTTTTCAATTGAGTTTGTAATTCTTGAAAAAATATCGTCAATTTTTCCCATTCCGTTAATAGACTCTAATATTTCTCTCTCCTCATAAAATTTAAGAACGGGGAAGGTTTTATTTTTGTACTCTATTAACCTGAAATCAATTACATCTTCGGTGTCATCACTTCGCCCTGATGTTTTACCTCTCTCTAATAGTCTCTGTTTACATTCATCCTTTGTTACTTCTATACTAATAAGCGATAAAAGAGAAGTATGCATTTTAAGCAGTAAACCTTCAAGAATGTAAGCTTGAACAAATGTTCTTGGAAATCCGTCAAAGAGAAATCCATTTGAGTCTGTATTAGCTCTCATTTTTTTTTCAAGGATCTGAACTATTAATTCATCAGAAACAAGACTGCCTTTTTCGATTACAGCCTTTGCTTCTAAACCTAATTTTGTCCCATCTTTAATTTCATATCTCAGTATATCGCCTGTCGAGATATGAACAAGCTTATACTTCTCAATTAGCAGATTGGATTGAGTCCCTTTTCCTGCACCAGGAGGACCGAACAGAGCAATATTTAACATTTTTTATTTTAAACGTACATTATTTTAAATTCCGAAACTTGTTCCGACAGCCATGGCTGTTTTTACCAAATCAGAATTAGGTTTTACTCTTCTCGGCACTGCAATTGCTTCGGTAATTGGTGTCGTTGTTATATGTTCACCTCTAACTCCTACAAGATGACCAAACTTACCTTGCATTGCGGCTTCAACTGCATGATATCCAAATCTTGTTGCCAATATTCTGTCAAATGGGGACGGACTACCACCTCTTTGTACATGACCCAATATAGTAAATCTGGTTTCTATTCCTGTTAAATCTTCAATTTTATTTCCTACCACCGTTGATATGCCACCAAGTCTTATAGGATCGTTAGGATCTGATACTTTACGTTGTGCAACAACCTTACCACCTTTCATTTTGGCACCCTCTGCAACTGTAATTAATGAAAACCTTTTCCCTTGTTTTGTGCGATTGTTTATTTTTTCGGCAATTTTTTCCATAGTAAATGGAATTTCAGGTATCAGTATAACATCACTGCCTCCCGCAATACCAGAATGAAGTGCTATCCATCCGGCATATCTCCCCATTACTTCAATAACCATTATTCTATGGTGAGATTCTGCAGTTGAATGCAGTTTGTCTATTGAACTTGTTGCAATTGAGAGAGCCGTATCAAACCCGAAAGTTACATCTGTTCCGTCAATATCGTTATCAATTGTTTTAGGAACTCCAACGACGGGAATATTACACTTCTCGTAAAGTTGGTTGGCAATAGCCTGAGTCCCGTCACCTCCGATGGTGATAATTACATCAAGATCATTATAGTCAACGGTTTTTATTACTTCTTTTGATACATCAACATATTTTGGTTTTTCACCCTTATTTACACCTATAACTTCAGTATGATACATAAACGGGTTATCTCTGTTTGAAGTACCTAATATTGTACCACCTATCGGTAAAATGCCTGACACGTCGGATAATTCCAATTTTTTAATTTTTTTATTGATAAGTCCAGAATATCCATCTTTAATGCCATATACTTCGACTCCAAAATCAAGGATAGCTGTAGCAACTACAGCTCTAATTACGGCATTTAAGCCAGGGCAGTCTCCACCCCCAGTAAGTACACCAATCCTTTTTATTTTCTTCATATTTCCTCCTTAATTTTATGTATCATTATAACATTATGAAAATTTAACAAATACTTCAATATTGCTGTTCTTTTTTAATCTTTTTATATATTTTTTTAATTCTATCTTACTTTTTTTAACAAAAATTTGATTTTTAATTTTCCCGCTCACTGTTTTGTATTCTACAAATTTTGGTTTTTCTTTTTTTATTAACTGCAAAATATACCAACCATTGTCATTCTCAATCCAATTTGAACAAGAATTTATCTCTAACTTTAAAGCACTATCTTCTAACGTTTTGTCCAATTCACCCTTTTTAAATTTACCAAGATAAAAATTTGTTTTAGAATCTGTTGTCAGTTGAGAATATTTCTTTGCTATATCTTTAAATTTATCTTTTTTTAATTTTGCTGATATTTCTTTCATTTTCTGTTTTTGAATCTCTTTTGCCGTGTCCTTCTTTGTTAAAAAGATGCAGTTTAATTCAATTGTTAAGGGAGTCATATATTCCTTCTTGTTTTTTCTGAAATACTCCATTATCTCAGAATTATCAACTGTAACATTTCTTGAAACTTCTTCTTGAATTAAACGTTGTTGCATAATTTGTATCTTTTTATTGTCAAGAAATTGCTTAAGAGTCATATTTATTCCTTGTGACATAATTGCTGCTTCAAGCTCTTTGTCGGATTTAAAATTGTTCTGTTTTTTTATCTCATTAATCCATAGCTTTACATCATTGTTTACATCATAATCCTTTAGCTTTGCCTTTGCTAATAATATTTTTGATTCAATAATCATATTTAGAATTTCTGTTTTTTCTTTCTTGGAAATCGAATAAATCTTCTTTTTAGCATTACGATTATTATCTTGTATCTTAGCGTTTACAGCATTAACAAATTCTGTTTTTGTAATTGGCTCACCGTTTACTATTGCGTAAATTTCTTCTACTACCTCTGCTGTTAATATAATTGAAAAGAACAATATAGTTGTTACAAGATACAAATATTTCAATAATTTCATTTTTTTCTCCAAACTATTATTTTTTTATATAGGTAAAAAATAGATTCTTTGTAATTACATTTATTTTAAAAGTATTACTTAATTTATTTATAAAGATTTTATACATTTTCATTTCTTTTTGTGTTATAAGTTCTTTTTTTATTGATTCTCTAACTTTTGAATAGAAAAGAGCTCTCTCTCTCTTTTTTTTAACTACCTTAAATATGTGATAGGTATATTTTTTTGTTCCGTTAATTTCTCCGTACAATAATTCAATAACAGGAGTTATTTTATTAAGAGGGATAGAAGTAATAAATTTTTTAAATGAGACAGGTAAGGATTCTACTTCAATATAACCAAGACTTCCGTCGTCTTTTGAAACTTTTGATACCGATTCTTTTTTTGCAATTTCTGAAAATCTCTTAGGCATTGTGTTAAGTATCCCTCTAATCTCATTAGCTTTTTTTTTGTCGTTCAGCATTATTTCGTATAGGAGGACTTCTGCTCTTTTCTTATATTTATTTCTGTTTTTTGCATAATAATTTTTTATTTCTTTTTCTTTAATTTTGATTTTGCTATACAATAGGGTATTTATATATATCTTCGTTTTTTCAGTATTTAGCAATTCTTCTTTATCCTTTGCAAGTGTCCCATTTATTCTTGTATCAATATCCTTAAGTATAAGAACGGAATCAAATTTAAAATTATCAACCTTAGCCTTATGAAGTATCATTTTTTGAATGATAAATTTTTCTAACATATAAGAGTACATTGTATTTCGTTTCTTTAAACTTGAAAATGACTTAAAATGTAAATGTAAAAATTTTTTAAAGTCATTTTCATAATATTTACTGTCGTCAATTGTAAGAATTAAATTATTATGATTTTTTTTTGTTATTTTTTTTTGTAAATTTTTACTATCATTTACGGTATTTTGTTTTGTAGGATTATCGCAGAATAAAAGAACAGCAAATACTGAAAATATCATAAAATAATTAATTATTTGTTTCATAGATACAAATTATATAATATTTACACGAATTAAACAAGTCTCCTGAAATTTTCATCAAGATCTACTGCAATACTCAATACGCCAATTCTGACTGCGTTAAGCTCAATTTTCTTCATTTCAAAATAATGCAATTATGTTTCATTCGTTTCAACCACTTAACTTGTTATAATAACCTTCTTGGACATTTCGCTACAATTTTTATGAAATTTTCAGGAATCTGTTTTATACCTAAAACTTTCATTAAAAATTAATCTTATAAATTAAGTGCAATATCTTCTTCTGTGCTTATTTTCTCGGATATTGTCACCAGTTCGCCTCTTTGGATTATTCCATTTGCTGTTTCAATATCTTTGCTGAAAATTCTATCCTTATTCGCATGATCTATATAATCTCTCACAAGATCATGACATCCTTCTATAATTTTGCTTGATTTCAATGGCTTTCTAAAGTCAAATGCCTGAGCGGCACAGACAAGTTCAACAGCAAGAATGTTTTCAAGATTATCAAGTACTTTATTTAGTTTTCTTGCACTTATAGACCCCATACTTACGTGATCTTCTTGACCGAGTGAAGTAGGAATACTATCGGCACTTGCCGGATAACAGAGAGTTTTGTTCTCACTTACAAGTGCAGCCGATGTGTATTGCGGAATCATAAAACCGGAATTAACCCCAGTGTCTTTCATTAAAAGAGTGGGTAATCCGTTTTTCCCCTCTAAAAGGAGATATGTTCTTCTGTCTGATATATTTCCAAGCTCACTAACAGCAAATGTTGCATAATCTAATGGCAGTGCTATGGGTTGCCCGTGAAAATTTCCACCGCTAATAGAATCATTCTCATTAAAAATTACAGGATTGTCCGTAACTGAATTAATTTCAATTTCAATTATTTTTTTTAGGTGTTGGTATGCGTTTCTCGAAGCACCGTGTACCTGTGGAATACATCTTAGCGAATATGGGTCTTGTACTCTTTCGCAGTTGAGGTGTGATTCAACCATTTCCGAATCTTTTAATAAATTTCTCAATCTGTTTGCTACTAAAATTGTACCCTTATAAGGACGCAACTTATGCAGTCGCTCATCAAACGGTTTTGTCGAACCAAGTAGCGATTCAAGACTCATTGCTCCTATTATATCAGCATTATCAAGAATGTTTTTAAACCTTGAAATAGCAATAACAGCATGAGCTGCCATAAATTGAGTCCCGTTTATTAATGCAAGACCTTCCTTGGGACCTAATTCGAGAGGGCTAATGTTTTCTTTTTCAAACATATCTTTTGTCTTAACTATTTTGCCATTATAATAAACCTTTCCAAGCCCTATTAAAGGTAAGAAGAGATGTGATAGAGGTACTAAATCACCAGAGGCACCGACAGATCCTTGAGATGGTACAATTGGTATTATGTCATTATTGATATGCCATAGTATTCTATCTAAAGTTTTTCTTCTTGCTCCCGAAAATCCAAAAGATAGAGCATGAACTTTTAGTATTAGCATAAGTTTTGCCGTTTTATTTGAGATAATATCACCAACGCCTGCACTATGACTTCTTAAAATATTATACTGCAACTTTTTTGTGTCCTCTTCGGATATAGTGGTTTGGCATAGAGAACCAAATCCTGTATTTACGCCATAGACTGTTTTTTTGTTTTTCACTATAGTGTTAACTGCATCGGAGCTTTTCTGTATTTGTTTGCCAGCTTCCTGATTAATAATACCGCTTATTTGTCCTGTTGCAATGTCAATTGCTTTATTGATAGTCAAACTCCCCTTACCATAATTAAATATTTTTTCTTTCATATTTCGTCTCCATAATTCGTGCATTATACTATAAAGAGCCTGTTTTTAAAAGCTTAATTTTAGTTATTCAGTTCTCATAAGTTTTATAAAAAAAAGTTAAAAGTTAAGTGCCTTTCTGCGAAACGTGCCCTGCAGAAAACTCAGAAATTCTAAGTTTTTAAGGATATGAAAAAATTTTCAAAAAAATCTTAATGACTGACTAAAATAAAAGGGGAGAACCGAAGGTGAGCTTTTGATGAACAAACGAATAACGTGAAAATTGAGTACAATTTTTTGCATTAGTAGAATAGTATAATCGATATCACCGGAAGGAACATTAAACCGAATTCACTTTGACTCTCTGCCATAAAGTGTAAAAAAAGCAATTCTTATCTTATTATTGATGTATGGCTTAGTGAAATTTTCGGATTTTTTA
>CAYOTE010000034.1:0-15367 GCA_964406785.1 uncultured Clostridia bacterium | reverse complement strand
TGCGTTTCTTCTTGCTATATAGTATTTGACAGCTATTTCAATTAAAAAAGATATGTTTCTCCCTAATGATACAGGAATGATAAACATTGGGATATCTTTATCCAATATATTATAAAAAAGATTTTCTTCGCCTAATCTATCGTATTTTTTTTTGAGACTCCATTCTTCCAGAGCAATAACCAAATCAAGTTTTTTTTCATCAGTTACAACTCCCTTACCAAATATATCAACTACATTTATAATACCTAACCCCCTGACTTCAATCCAATTTTTGATTTTATCGATAGATCTACCTATTGGCTCTTCATTTGAATTTAGGAAAAACTCAGTAAGATCATCTGAGATTAGATGGTTACCTTTATTAATTAATTCTAAAACAGCTTCACTTTTACCTATACCTGACTTTCCTATTATTAATACACCAATACCCTTTATATCAAGAAAAACTCCGTGGACACGAACCTTTCTTGAAAAATGACTGAAAAGGCAGTTTGTTATTCTTGAAATTAATAGCGAGGTACTTAATCTTGAAATTAAAATAGGCGTTTTATATTTTTTTGCCGTTGAAATAAAATAGTCATCAATGCTTTGCTCTTCCGAAATAATGACTGCCGGAACTTTTAGAGCTAAAAAAGTCTTGATTTTTTTTTGGTATTCCTTTTTATCAAGCTGAGTTAAATAACTCATTTCCGTCTTGCCGAGAATCTGTATTCTGTTTGCTTTTATATACTGAATTAATCCGACAAGAGACAAGCCCGGTCTCTGTATTTTAGGATATAGGATTTGATTTATTCCCATTTTTTCATTATATACTTTTACAAACTCCAAATCGGACTTATCCAAAAGAGAGTTTACGGGAATATTACTCTCGACAGGCTTGCTTTTTTTAATCAATTTATTGATCATATTCGTTTTCTTTAAGTTTTAAATACTCTAATATTTCAATAGGACTCATTGCTTTTGTGTTTTTTATGAAATTTGGGTAGCTTTTAATAAGTGATGCTGCTGCCGCAAGAGTTTGTAGATGAGAGATTGGAGAGTTGACCGGTGATAGAATAAGAATGACTAAATTAACCAAATCTTTTTTGTCTTCGTTTTGAAAACTTACACCATCTTTAGATAGAGCAATAAAAACAATAGTTTGTTCTAATTCTTTTATTTTTGCATGAGGTATGGCCGAATTATTTCCAATTGATGTCGAGCCTAACTTTTCTCGTTCTTTCAATTTTAAACATATCGCTTTTTTGTTTTTTATATAACCGGTTGTATATAGAGTATTAATTATTTCAGTAAATAAATCGTCCAAGTTTTTGGAAGAACAATCCGATTTAATTAATTCGGGTTTTAATAATGTACTAAGTTTCACGTTTATTCTGCTTCAATAATTGATAAAGTGTTATTTTCATTAATAAAAATAACTGCTAATTTATTTGTGTCTGAATTTCTGAACATATAAGCGTTTTCTTTACTATCTTTTAAATAAAAAACAGCCTCTTCAACAGATAAAGGTTTTTTGGAATAATTATTTGATATTGTGATATTATCAATGTCGTTAGTTTTAGAATCCGTATCCGTCTCATAATTATCTGGGTCATATTCGTTTTTATGTAAACTTGTACGTTCTCTTTTCTTTTCTTCTTTAATTTTATCCTTGTTCTTTTTAACTTGTTTTTTCAAATTGGCAAGTGCAGTTCTTATAGCTTGTTTCAAAATTGGATTGTTTTCCTCAATATTATAATTGAATAATTTTGTTTTAACATTTATTTCAACTTTTACATCAAGCTTTCCTTGGGTAATAATTATATCTGCTGCAATAATGTCTCCTGAGATTTTTTCAATTGCCCTTAACTTCTTTTCTGTGAATCCTTTCAGTGCACCCGTTAATTTTAAATTCTTTGCAGTAAAACTAATGCTCATTTCAGCCTCCTTTTAATTTATATTCTTGTTTTCTTTTTGATGAGCTCAATATATTTAACTCTTCTCTGTAATTACTAATAGTTCTTCTCGCAATTTTAATACCAAGCTCTAACAACCTGTTTGATATTTCCTGATCGGAGATAGGCTTCATCTTATCTTCACTGTCTATCATAGTCTTTATTTTATCTTTTATTGTTTCTGCCGAGTGGCTAAAACCAAATTCTCCCTTTAAACCGTGTGAAAAGAATGATTTTAAGGAAATCAAGCCCTTCTCAGATGCCATAAATTTATTATTTACAGAACGAGATATAGTTGATTCATTATATCCTAACTCTGTTGCGACATCTTTCATTGTTAATGGTCTTTTCCATTTTTTACCTAAGTCTAAGAAATCTTTTTGCATCTTCACAAGATATTCAGCTATACTTTCAATAATTGATTTTCTTAAATTGATACCCTCTATGAATAATAAAGCTTTTCTTTGTCTGTCTTTTAAAAAAGAGTCGGTTTTTTTATCAATGTTTTTTTCTAACATTTCGTCATAATAATTGGATAGAAGTAGATTAGGTATTCCTTCCGATACGTATCTAACCTTATATTCACCATTAACCTTAACAAGAATGAGATCAACCTCTGCATAATCAATTTCACCTGTTTCAAACGTCGAAGACGGTCTTGGATTTAGTCTCTTTAGTTTCTCAATTAAATCAACAATTCTTTTGTTGTTAATTTTTAAAGTGGCAGAAATTTTATCAAATTTATGTTCGGCAAGGTCACTAAGATGATTTTTTATAATATTTACAAGGTCTTCGTTTTTATCATCACAGGTATCAATTTGAGCAAGAAGACACTCTCTTAAGTCTACAGCTGCATTGCCAACAGGCTCAAAGGAAATTATTTTTTTTCTTATATTTTCAATTTTTTCCGGTGTTGAATTTAGCGATGAGGCAATTGATTCTATTGATAATTCTAAAAAACCGTCCTTGTTAAGATTATATATTATATGCTCTGCAATATGTAATTCGTCTTGACTAAACTCTGTTACCGCTTGTTTAAAAAGGTGCTCGGATAATGATATTTTGGATGAAGCAAAGATATTGATAATTGCATTTCTATCTAATTTATCTTTTGACGGTTTAAAAAACCCCATATCTTCATACGGAGTTAAAAATGATGAATCCGCTCTTTCGAGCTTTTTTTCAATTTCATTTAAAGGTGGTTTCTCTTGCGTATTATTTGTGAAAGGTGTGGTAATTTCAAGCATTGGATTTAAGTCTACCTCATCTTTGATTTTTTCAATAAACTCTGTTCTGCTTAATGGTAAAAACCTTATAAAGGTATGGGCAATAGGATTAATTCCTATTCCTAATTGGTTTCTGTATGATAGATTAATGCCCATTATATTATAAATTTACCTAATCCCATCTAAATTCTTGTCCAAGATACTCTTCTCTTACAACCTCGTTACTAATTAGTGATTCGGCATTACCTTGAAATATTACACTGCCCCGATTTACAATGTAAGATTTGTCTGTTATTTTTAATATTTCCCTTACGTTATGGTCGGTAATGATTATACCCAAACCCTTATCTCTTAAATTCAGAATTAATTTTTGGATTTCTCCTATTTGAATAGGATCAATACCGGCAAAAGGTTCATCCAATAACAAAAAATCAGGGGATAAAACAAGTGCTCTTGCAATTTCGAGTCGTCTTCTCTCACCACCGGAAAGAAGGTAAGACTTTCTCTCCATTAATTCGGTTAGTCCCATTTCATCAACTACATCATGCATCTTGTCCAATGTAAACTTTTCTTTATGTTTAGACATCTCAATTACAGAAAGAATATTTTCTTTGACGGTTAATCCTGTAAATATTGAAGGCTCTTGTGGCAAAAAGCTTATTCCTAATCTGGCTCTTATATAAACAGGCATATTTGTTATATCTAAAGAATCAAGCTTAATTATACCTGAGTCAGGTTTGTGTAAACCGAGAATCATTAAAAAAGTAGTTGTTTTTCCAGCACCGTTAGGTCCAAGCAACCCGATAATTTCTCCCTGCTTTACCGCAATAGACACCTCATCCACAACTTTTCTGCCTTTAAAACTTTTACAAACATTTATAATTTCCAAGCTCTTCATTTTAATATACGTAACCTACCTAACTTAAGGTGCTAATCTTAGCATTACACCATATAATAGTCAAGTTTTTTGAGCATTCTAAAATTTTCACCCAAATTTATAGCAAGCCTTGATATCACTATAATCACCGTATGAATTTCAGATAACTTCACTTAAAAATAATGCAAATATTTCTTTATCTTAACTTCTCTACCTACTATGGCGAGCAGAGTGAGATTTTACTATGAGTTTAAAACGAAAATATAAAATGACAATTCACAGTTATACCCTATACCCAATCCCCAAAAAGGCAAGGTCTCATTTGAATTAAATGGCAGCCCGTAGGAGAATCGAACTCCTCTTGCAGGGTTGAAAACCCTGTGTCCTAACCGATAGACGAACGGGCCATAAAAGTGAGTCGTGTTGGATTCGAACCAACGACCATCGCCTTAAAAGGGCGATGCTCTGCCAACTGAGCTAACGACCCACACTCCATGTCATATTGAATGCTAAATTTATCATATTCTTGCTCTTCTGTCAATACAAAATCTACTATATTTGTCAAAATTAAGTAGTTTTCTGAATTTTTAATCAAAACCTACTGCAATGCCCAATATACTCATTCTAACTGTGTTAAGCTCAATCACTGCATTGCAAAATAGTTATACTATTCTTCATTTAGCTCAATTGCTTAACTTGTTATAATAAACATATTGGACATTTCACTACAATTTTGATTAAAATTTCAGGGTTTCAATAGAGCTTGGCAATAGTTTTTGTGATGAAGCTTTTTTACGATTAATCAGAGTATTAAGAGCCGTGGTAGTGGAGTAGCTAAAGATCTATTGAAAGATTATGAGGGATTTGTCCAAACAGATGGATATGCCTGATATAACTTCTTAAATTCTCATCCCAAGATGACGCACTTTACTTGCTGGGCTCATGTTCGAAGAAAATTTAATGATGTAATAAAAGCTTCTGGTTCAACTGATAAAGGTAAAGGTCTTGGCACGAATATACGAATATAATAATTATCGAATATCACGAATATCATGAGGAAATTCGCATAGTTGAAATAAAAAACAAAAATTGGTAAACTCATGCTATGATTATAGAGATTAAGAATATAAAAAAGAAATATAAGAAAGGGTTTAATGTAATCAATGCCTTGGACGATGTAAGCTTTTCGGTTGAAGAGGGTAAAATAGTGGGGATATTAGGTGGTAACGGTGCGGGGAAGACTACCTTATTGAAGATAATAACCGGAATAACAAATCCTTATTCGGGTAGTGTTGAAATCATTGGAGAGACTGACGTCAATTTGGTAAAAAAACAGATAGGCTTTTTACCGGAAAATCCGACCTTTTTTAAAAATATTACTGCATTTGAATTATTACAATTATCGTTGACTTTAGTTGGAATTTACTCTGATGATAAGATTGAGCAAGCTCTAAACAGGGTTGAGCTTATAAAAAATAAGAATGAAAAGGTTAAAACATTTTCCAAGGGTATGATGCAAAGGCTCGGTATTGCACAGGCAATAATTCATTTGCCTAAAATTTTGATATTGGATGAGCCTATGTCAGGTTTGGATCCGATAGGGAGGAAAATGGTTAAGGATATGATATTGGAGTATAGAAAAAGCGGTAAGACCGTCCTATTTTCTACCCATAATCTTGATGATATAGAGACCTTATGTGACGAGGTTATAATGATTAAAGAGGGGAGAGTTGTTTTAAATAAGAATATTTCATCATTAAGAAGTTCAAATTCATATAGATTTGAAATAGTTAAGAATAATGTACGTGATATGTTTTTAATAAAGGGTAAAGAAAAATTTTGGGAATTTTTAAAAAATATTAAAGATGAGAATCAAGAAATAATTAGTATAAAATCAGACTTATCAAGTGAATTGGAGCAATATTATGAAAAATAATATCTTTTCTATATCTAAGATACTTTATAGAGAGCTTGTAAGGGATAAAATATATCTTTCAATATTTATAGGTGCATCCTTATTGATACTGTCAACCTTGATTTTAAATGAAATGGTTGTAGGGGAGAAGATAAAGGCAACAAAGGATTTGGGGCTTTCCGTTTTAAATGTTTTTTCACTGTTTATTATTATTTTTCTCGGTATCAACTTAATTAGCAGGGATATATCTCAAAAGACATTGTATTTTTTATTTGCTAAGCCCATTAAAAAATCAAATTATTTGAAAGGCGGATACTTATCTATAATGTTATCTCTGATTATTGGAATAATTATGCTGATTATTGTTATAGCTCTTATCTCGTTTTTACAAAATGATATATGGCTGTCGGGATTATTTATTGCCGGGTATTTTACGTTTTTGGAGATGCTTATTATGATTGCCTTTGCTGTGCTATTTGCGGTTAGTACATCTCCTCAATTGGCAATGTTTTTAACCCTCTTAATGTATGTAATCGGACATTCTATTGAGAAGGCAATGCTTATAGTGGATAAATCCAATAATATTGTATTGAAATATTTTATTAAATTTCTCTATCCTATCTTACCTAATCTTGAGTTTTTTAATAAAAAAACTTCAATTATTTATGGTTTTAATATTCCCTTTAAATATTATTGTCAATCAACTCTTTATGCCTTTGCCTATTCCATAATAATATTTTATATTGCAATCTTAATTTTTAACAGAAGAGAATTATAATAATGAAAATAAGACTTAAAACTACTGTATTCATTGTCATAATTTCTCTATTACTCTTATACTCACAAGCGTATTTATCCGAGTTCAAAAAAAATGACTTATCTGTTGAGGGTGATATTTATCTTCCTGAAGTTTCATATTTGAAATTTATATCACTTGGTTTTGACGGATTAATTGCCGATCTTATTTTGGCAAAGGGTCTGACTTATTACGGAGGTCATTATTTTCAAAGAAAGACTTTTAAGTTTAAACATTTAAAAAAAATATTCTTCACTGCCGTTGAAATGGACCCGTTTAATAAGGAGGCCTTTTTGATGGGAAATAATGTGTTGAAAACTGTTGATCCAAGTTCAAGGAGTTCAATCGAAATCTTAAAAAGAGGAATGTTCTATCATCCTCATTATTGGAAATTTCCAGAGATGATTGGTTTTAATTATTATTATAGTCTTGATAATCCTGCAATGGCAGGTTATTATTATGAGATAGCTGCAAAAAATGAGAATGAACAGATGGGGCGTATGGGTAAGGGACCGGCACCATATATTGCTTCTCTTTCCGGAAAATTTTATGAAGAAAGCGGTAAATACAGGGAGGCGTTAAGAGTATTGAAAAAATTCTACGATACAACTACGGATAAGAGATTAAAGAAAAATTTCTTAGATTCATACAAGGGGGTATTAAAAAGAATTTCAATTAGAGATAAGTATATTAAAGATAATTTTGGTATTATCGATAGGTTTATCAATGTTCAAGTCGGGACATTTTAAATAGATGGTGTATGATTATCTTATAGTTGGTGCCGGTTTTTCGGGAGCCGTCTTTGCAAGGAAGGTAGCCGAATTAAATAAGTCTGTATTATTAATTGATAAACGAGCCCATATCGGAGGAAATTCTTTTGACTATATAAACAAAGAGGGCTTATTTGTACAAAAATACGGACCGCATATCTTTCATACAAATTCAAAAAAGGTGTGGGACTTTCTCTCGAAATATACAGAATGGAATAATTACGTACATAGGGTTCTAATTGATTTAGGAAATAAAAAAGTATATTTGCCGATAAATATTGATACAATGGAACATCTGTACGATAGAAATTTCTCGCCGGAAGAAATGCAAGACTTCTTAATAGAAAAAAGGCTTGATATTAAAACTGTTAAAAACTCTAAGGACGTGATACTGTCTCAACTTGGAGAGGACTTATATAAATTATTCTTTGAAAACTATACAAAGAAGCAGTGGGGGATATATCCTGATGAGTTAGAACCTTCGGTATTAAAAAGAATTCCCGTAAGATTTAACAGAGATACGAGATATTTTGAAGATAAATATCAGGGAATTCCCAAGATGGGATTTAATGTATTATTTGGCAGACTTTTATCTGATGAGAATATTACTATTAAATTAAATACAGATTATAAAGACCTTATCAATGGTGTTAAATATAAAAAAATGATATACACCGGTCCCATTGACGCTTTCTTTGATTATAAATACGGTAAACTTCAATACCGAAGTCTTAGATTTGATATGAAATTATTGGATACAGAGTATTTTCAATCGGAGGCAGTGGTTAATTTTCCTAATCATAATGATTATACAAGAATTACCGAATTCAAATACCTCTATAAACAGAAGAATAAAAAAACAATTATTTGTCATGAGTACGCCAAGGCAAGAGGCGAAGCTTTTTATCCTATTCCCAAACAAGAAAATAATACTCTTTATATGAAGTATAAGAAATTAGCGGAAGGATTAGAAAATGTTCATTTTTTAGGAAGATTAGCGGAGTATAAATATATAAATATGGACAAAGCAACCGAAAATGCCCTTGAATTATCGAATACATTATTAAACCTAAAATTTTAACCAAACTCTACTGCAATGTCCAATAAGCCATCTTAACTGTATTAAGCTCAATCTTCTTCATCTCAAAATAGTGTGATTATGTCTCATCCATCTTAATCGTTTAACTTGTTATAGTAGTCTTATTGGGCATTTCGTTAAAAATTTGATAAAATATTCAGGTACTTTAAAGATTGACAAAAGGCTTAAATGACTTTATTATTTTGTTATGCATAAGAATAAGTATATTGTACTGTATAACCCTTCGTCGGGTAACGGGAAATCGATAAAAAATAAAAAAAAAATTATTAATCTTTTAAAACAAAACGGTATCGAATATGATTTATATATAACAAAAAATGAGGCTCATTTAAGAGAGCTTACAGGAACATCTGTAAATAATTATGAAACAATTATAGGTATTGGCGGTGATACGACAATAAAAATAATAGCCGAAGAACTTTTTAAATTTGATGATAAAAAAAATTCATTACCGAGTCTTGCAATGATTGGGACAGGCTCTGTAAACGACATTATGAGAAGTCTCGGACTATGTTCTATTAAAAAAGCTATTGATGTAATAAAAGCAGGTACAGTCGGTTATATGGATATAGGGCAGGTTAAAATAAATTCTAAATCAAGGGTATATCATTTTCTTGGAAGTATGAGTCTTGGGCTTGGTACAAGTGTTAATAAATATGTTGAGGCTTTTAATAAAAAGCATATGTATATAGTTAAAACAGGTAGGTTTGGACAATTTATTGCCGGATTTTTGGGAGTGAAAAATTCTTTTAAAAGAGGTAGTATCCCAATGTCGGTTTTTTTAGAGTATGAAAATATTAAGGTAAAAAAAGAATTTTCATTATTGGCTGTATTAAATACATCTTATTTTGCAAAGGGGCTTAAACTCGTTGATAAATGCTCACCATTTGACGGAAAGATGAATTGTGCATTGATTAATACAAGCTCATTTGCCGATACACTCTCCTTTTATAAAAATTTAGAAAAAAAGCGTAAAGAAATTTTTTCCGTAGAATCCGATAAGATAATAATGAAATTTGATGAAGAGACAGCAGTACAACTTGACGGAGACGTTTTTGAAAATATAAAACAGCTTGATATATCAATTATTCCAAAGAAATTAAAAATTATTATTCCTAATACTCAACAACTGTTTACTTGATGATTTCTTAGGCTTTTGTATAGCTTATGAAATCAAATTCTTTAAATAATCTATCATTTTTTTTATAGCCGTTGCTCTGTGTGAGATATTGTTTTTTACTTCCACCGATAATTCGGCGAATGTTTTTTTTAGGGGCGGATAGTAAAATAAAGGGTCATAACCAAATCCGTTATTTCCGCTCGGCTTAGTTAAGATAACACCGCTTACATCACCTTCAAATGTTTTAATAAGTTTTCCGTTAATAGAAACGGCAACTACTGTACAAAATTTTGCTTTTCTATTTTTATATGGGAGTAAATCTTCTAATAATTTTTCGTTATTTTTTTTATCTGTTGAATTAATACCGGAGTATCTTGCAGAAAAAACACCGGGCTTACCGTCTAAGGCTTCAACCATTAATCCCGAGTCATCGGCTATGGTAAGACTATATGGGGAGGACTTATTATAGTAAAGAGATTTACCTATTGCGTTTGATGAGAATGTCGTACCTGTCTCTTCATATTCCTCGTATATTTTCAAATCGCTTAACGATTTCACGGTCAAAGACAGGTTGATGCTTTTGAGCAGTTCAATGATTTCTCTAACCTTGCCCTCGTTTTTTGTAGCAATTAATAGTTCTTTTGGAAGTGAAATCATTGAAATCTCATTGAAATTATAACTAAAAAGTTTCGCTGGTTAACTCAATAACGTCTTTTAGCTCCATTACCTTTGTTATAAAAGATTTTGTTTTTGTCTTTGATGTATTGAAAAAAAGTTCAATATTATAACCTTTTTTTGATTTTGTTAATTTAATGTTCTCAAATTTTATACCTATATCAATTAGTATTTTTTTAATATCAATAACAGTTGAAGCCTTATCTTTTACACTTATAACAAACACCGACAGGTTATCGTTTTTAGTTGTTTTAATTAAATAGTATATAAAACGGGAACTGATTATAGTGATAATAATTGTCGTAAGAGCAAGTAAATAATAGTCAAATCCTATAGTAAAACTGACTAATATAAGTATCATTGTTTCCAAAGGAAAAGAAATATCACTTTTATTATTTATTATGAAAACTGCAATGATTATTCCAAAAAAAACAAGATAAACAGGAGCGGACAAGTTAATGAAAAGAGCAGACATTGTAGCTCCGATACCAAGTAATATACTGGAAATAAAGCAGTCACTTTTACACTGTACTTTTTTACTTAAGAGCAAAATTATACCTAAAAATATAGACAATAGCAGTTTTAATATTATTTCGTATTCCATTATACATATCCCCTAAAAATATAAGCCAATATAAATATAATACCCAAAAAAATTGTATATATTGCAAAATATGGATCTTTTAAAAGCCTCTCCGGTTCTTCTGCTCCGTCAATATCCTGTGTTGATTTTTTAATAAACATTGAGAGATAGTAAAGGATAAACGGCAGGGCAAATAAAAGAGTCTTCAAATTAGAGTTAATTGCAAAAATTGTAAAGGTTAGTACAAACACTCCGGCATTGAAAAACATAAATCCTATTAACATAGGAAGGCTGTACCTCTTTAAAGATTTTCTATATCCCGATGATTCCGATTCCGTTAGAAACTTTTTTTCGGCAACTCTTTTGCCAACCATTAAAAAATTACCGAAAGCCCACCAAGAAAGGAGAAGCGTAATAGGAGCTAATTGATGTGACAGGATATGCCAACCTATAAGAAATCTTATCGGGTTATTTGCCGATTCAATCGTTGAATCAAGTATTGGAATATCTTTAACTCTAATTGGAGGAACATTATACAAGAGTCCTGCTATCGCTAAGGCAAATAGTGATAGGGAAAAATTATTATTGTATAATAAGAATGAGATTAAGGTTGCAAATACAAACATTAATGCATATAAAATTAGTAATTTTACCTTACTTATTTCATTCTTTACTAAAGGCCGATTTTTTTTTTGTGGATGAAATGCGTCATAGGGAGCATCTGTAATTTCATTTATAATATAATTTGCCGTTGATATTATCCATGTGAGAAAAAAGGCAAGCACAAGCCTAAGAACAGACCCAATGTTAATAATAGAAAAGCCCTTATCAATAAGTACAACCGCAGCAATATATCCGGGAATTATTGCAAGACTCCTGGGCCATCTGTTTAATCTCAGAGCATCCAAATATAAAAGATATCTTTTATTCATCATCAAACTCATCATCTATATCAGTCTCAAGTTCTTTATACTGTAAACTAATGTCATTATCCACGTATTGTTCCTTATACATTTTCAAAGCCTTTTTAAATAATTGTATTTCAGCTTCAGGTTTTCGTTTTGCGTATATTTCCCATGAATCAAATAATTGTAGTTTTATATTAATTTTTTTTAGAAATTTTTGAGAATTTTTATTGTCTTTTAATTTAGGAAATAATCTTGTGACAAGATAGTAAAGGGAAAAATTCCAAGCGTATCTCTTTTTTTTGACAATTTCATAGTGATTGCTTTCAAGAAGATACTTAATAGAGGCGAAATTAAAGAAATTAATATGGGCAATTCTGTAATGCCACCATTTTTTTTTGAAAATCTTTGCGGTAATACTGTTAACATCGGGAGTTACTATTACCAAAATACCCTCATCCTTTATAAATTTATCAATTTGTTTTATAAATTTATCGGCATCAACGAGATGTTCAATAATATCCAACAGGGTAATGACCGAATATTTCTTATCCGATTTGAAATTTTCTATAGTTCCCTTATAAATTGAAATATCAAATTTTTCTTTAGCCTCTTTTACAAGATATTCCGAGGGCTCTATTCCCGTAATATCATAACCGTATTTTTTAGCGATATAGAGAAAAATTCCACTTGCAGCACCTATGTCCAATACGGATTTGTCGGATTTATTAACCTTATCAAGGCTTTTTAAAATAGAATAAAAATTTTTAGCTCTACCGCCCGCTTCATCCGTGTATTCATAATCCTCCAAGCTTGAATAAAAATCAATGATATCTTCTTCTGGAATATATGGGTTTGAAAATACAAAATTACATGATGAACATTGATAAAATGTCCAAAGTGAGCCATATGCATTGTCTGTTATTCTGAAATTTTTAGAGGTAAGTGTTTCAGGATTAATCGTACCCTCTTGAAATAGTTCTATACCGTCACTTTTGCATAGGGGACAGGCATGTCTTTCTAATAATTTCATTAAGAGACTAATATATCATAAATTTCATGTTTTATAAACCTAAGAATTACTCTAAAATTTAATCAAAATATACTGCAATGTCCGATAAGCCCACTCTAACTGCGTTAAACTCAATCACTGCATTGCAAAATAGTTAGACTATTCTTCATTTAGCTCAATCGTTTAACTTGTTATAATAGACTTCTTGGACATTTCGTTACAATTTTGATGAAAAATTCAGGATAAATAAAGTTGATGGTAATTTGATTGATAATTATATTTTACTGCCTGTTGAGCTGTAATTTTTACATATTGATTTATAATCACAAAAAGAACATGCGTAGGACTCGTTTTTGTAAAAGCTGCCTTTTTTTATATTTTCGGATATAAGTTTGACTATTTTAATCATTTTTTCAATATCGTCTTCTTCGGATATTACCTTTAAATTCTGATATTTGATGTTTTTATCGTTTTTTGAATGAAATACTTTGAAGTATAAGGATGAGGCAGAACTTCCAAAATTTTGCTCAAATAAATATTTGTATATTATAATTTGCAATTTTGAGTATTGAATTCTACTCTTTGACCATTTAGCGGTAGATGTTTTAAAATCCGATATGCTAAAATCTTCTTCAATTATATCAATTATTCCTTTTATTTCTATATTCAATTCCGGTATTACAAATGATAAGTCCTTTTCTACCATTACGGGATTTAATGTTTTTGCGATATCCCTAAAGAAAAATTTCACAAAAGACACACCTTTTTTTAATGTGGTAGCCTTTGTCTCAATCCAATTAATCTCACTCTTATTAACAATGTCGTTGAAAACAGTTTTAAAAATAGTAATTATTTCTTTTTCAGATACCGTTACTCCGTCAATTTTTTTGTTAAAATATTTTTCTACCGTTTCATGAAACGCCGAGCCGAGAATTATCCTATCGTTTGAAAGTGTACCAATATCTTCAATATAATGGAAATAATATTTTAACGGACAGGTCTGATATATTCTGATTTGGTTATAGGATAGATAATTTTTAGGCAAATTGCCCATTTGTATTTACGGGACTAATTCGATTATGGATTATTTAACATAACCGTATTGGTCAGTGTAAGCTATTATCCTTTTTGTACTAATAAAGTTAATCTTGATTTATATCTTGAACCTGTCTTTTTATGTATAGCACCTTTAGAAACAGTTTTATCAATAACTGAAATAACTTCCGGTAAAAGCTTTTTACCCTCATCTGTCTTACCTTCTTCGATGAATTTTCTTAACTTCTTAATCTTATTTCTCATTTTAGACATGTTCATTTTATTAATTAGTCTTTTCTTCTCATCTCTTTTATACTTTCTCAAAGCGGATTTATGATTTGCCATATTTATTTCCTCCAAAACCCAAGTTTTTAATGACCTATAATACCTTTAAATTGCATTTTTGTCAATATACGAAAATGTACTTATTTAGTTTTTCTAAGTTTATAAAAGAAGTTAATCTTGAAATTTTAATCAAAATCTATTGCAATGCCGAATAACCCCATTCTAACTGCGTTAAGTGTTTTACAGAGATTTTATCTTTTTTGCATCTCTTAAACTTGTATTGAATGCAAAAACATTAGAATTTAGAGGTATATTTGAAAAATCGGCAACTATATTACATTTTACTTTAAATATAAATAGTATTTTACGCTCTTCACCTTCAAGTGTTTCAAAATTTCCCTGTCCCTTAGAAATTACAATATCGGCTGTGTTATATAAGGCTTTAAATTCATCTGTTGTCTTATTTATCACGGTTCCTGCCATCCCCATTCCCGATTCAATAATATTGGCAAATGAATTAATTTTAATATATTCCGCATCCTCTCTTGTTACATCGTTAATTGCAGGTTTACTCTTAACTCCATAATAGAGTTCTATGTCTTTATTAAATTTTTTAATTTGTTTTATAAAGAACTTGTCAAATACGGCTTCTCCTGCATTATCTGCAATGTACAGCATAGTTTTAGCCTTTGATAATTTTTCTTTAAATTTATCATAATCATCAATATCAATATTGAGTGTTTCAAAATCGTCAAAATTTAATTTGAATTTTTTAACTCCGCCATAATCTATTATATTGCCTGCAAGAGCATATTTTCCTGCTGTGAAGAGTGGTTCAGGTGATGAGTTAATCTTATCTTCAAACATATCAACTCTTTCAAGTATAGCGTCATTTTGGCTGATTTTAAGATTTTTATAGGGGTCGTATGTCTTTGACTCTTCAATTACGATATCGTATAGAAATTCTGAAAATTCGGGGGGCGTTAGGTGCTTATAATCGTAATCGGTAGTTCTTGCCAAGGCTTTTTGCATTATTATATCCTGTTTATCTTCAGATAATTTTAAATGCTCCGAAACTCTTATAATTTGGTTTAATACACATAATATACATTCTCTTCTAACATTCATTTTTATC
>CAYOTE010000033.1:0-15402 GCA_964406785.1 uncultured Clostridia bacterium | reverse complement strand
TCAAAGCCTTTTAAGAAATCCAACAGGATTTATAAAAAAAATTCCATCAGCCTGTCAAGTCCTGAAAAAAAGTTGACACATTTTTATTTTTAAAACTAATAATTTTTGTGGGAATGTGCGAAAGCCTAAGGTGTCTAAACCGGAAAAGATTGACAGTATGTGTGCTTTTAATATATATTCTAATTTAATTTTATGGAGATAGTATAATTAAAAAATGAAAAATATTGACGAGATTATAAAAGATAGAGTTCTATTGCTTGACGGTGCAATGGGTACTGCAATACAGACATTGTCTCTGTCTGAAAACGATTTCAGAGGTGAGGAATTTAAAAATCATCCGATTGATTTAAAGGGTAATAACGATATACTGTCAATTACTCAGCCTCATCATATTAGTCAAATTCATGAAGATTATTTGAATGCAGGTGCAGATCTCATTGAAACCAATACTTTCAATTCCAACAAAATATCAATGAGAGATTACGATATGGAAGATTTTGTTTATCAAATTAATTTACAATCGGCAAAACTTGCGAGCCAAGCAACAAAAAAGAGTACAAAGCTTACACCGAAGAAACCAAGATTTACAGTTGGTTCAATTGGTCCTTCAAGCAAAACTCTATCGATGTCTCCCAATGTGGAAAATCCAGGATTCAGAGCTCTTACATTTGATCAAATGAAAGAAGACTATAAACCGCAAATAAGAGGATTAATTGACGGAGGTGTTGATTTATTACTAATAGAAACCGTTTTTGATACATTAAACGCAAAATCCGTTATGATTGCGATTGACGAAGTCTTTGAAGAAAAAAAAGTCAAACTCCCCATAATGCTGTCTGTTACAATTGTTGATTTTAGCGGAAGAACATTATCGGGACAGACACTTGACGCTTTCTTTTATTCTGTAAGACATTTTGATTTGTTCAGTATCGGAATAAATTGTAGTCTTGGGGCAAAGGATATGTTCCCACATATCAAACAATTATCGAAAATATCTCCATTCAATGTCTCGCTACATCCCAACGCAGGCTTACCTAATCAATTTGGTAATTACGACGAAAGTCCTAAATTGATGAGTACATATATAAAGGAAATACTTGAGAATAAACTGGTAAATATTATCGGAGGTTGTTGCGGTACTACTCCCGAACATATAAAGGCATTTTCAGAATTGATAGAAACTGCAAACGTTAGAAAAATACCCAAGGCAAAAAAAGAAATGATTCTAAGCGGCTTAGAAATATTAAAGATAGATAAGCAGAACAATTTCGTCAATATCGGCGAGCGAACAAATGTATTCGGTTCCAAAAAATTTGCCGAATTAATAAAAAACGAAAACTACGAAAAAGCCTTATCCATTGCAAGAAGTCAAATAAAAGGCGGTGCACAATTATTGGATATAAATATGGACGAGCCTATGATAAATCAAAAAAAGGCAATGAAAAGTTTTTTAAATCTTCTTGCCTCCGAGCCTGAAATTACGAAATATCCAATAATGATTGATTCATCGGATTGGGATATAATCGAGGAAGGTTTAAAATGTGTTCAGGGAAAGTCCATAATTAACTCAATCAGTTTAAAAGAGGGAGAAGACGTATTTGTAGAAAGAGCAAAAAAGGCAAAACTATACGGTGCTGCTATTGTCGTAATGGCGTTTGATGAAAACGGACAGGCAACCTCATATGATAGAAAGATAGAAATTTGTAAACGTTCATACGATATACTAACCAAAGAGGTAAATTTCCCGCCGGAGGATATTATTTTTGATGTCAACATTCTTACCATTGCGACAGGAATGAGTGAACACGATATGTACGCAGATAATTTCATAAAAGCCGTAAGATGGGTTAAATATAATTTGCCATATGCCAAAACAAGCGGTGGCGTAAGTAACCTTTCTTTTTCCTTTAGAGGTAATAATATTATAAGGGAGTCAATTCACTCCGTGTTCCTATTTCATGCAATCAAAAATGGTTTGGACATGGGTATTGTAAACTCAACATCAATTATCATATACGATGAAATTCCCAAAGATTTAATATCAATAATAGAAAGAGTTTTATTCTCTCCCAAAGAAGCAGTAATTGAAGAATTGATAGAATATGCTTCAAACGTAACCGATAAAAAGAAACAAAAGATTGAAAAACCCGAATGGAGAAATTTCTCAATAGAAGAACGGCTAATATACTCATTGGTTCACGGAATAAAAGATCATATAAATGGAGATATTGCCGAAGCATTACAAAAACACAAGAATCCTGTTTATATTATTGAAGTACTGTTGATGAACGGCATGAAAGAAGTAGGAAAACTATTTGACTCAGGTAAGATGTTTTTACCACAGGTTATAAAGAGTGCAAGAGTTATGAAAGGATTAGTCGATATTTTAGTACCTGAAATATTAAAAGATAAGACATCCGTAAAAAGTAAAAAAAACAAAGTAGTAATAGCAACGGTAAAAGGAGACGTTCACGATATAGGTAAAAATATAATTTCTCTCATCCTCTCGTGTAATCAATTTGAGATAATTGATCTTGGTGTTATGGTACCGTTAGAAGAAATTCTTGCCATAGCCGAGAAAGAAAATGCGGATATAATCGCAATAAGCGGATTAATAACTCCCTCGCTTACAGAGATGGGTAATATCGCATCAGAAATGGAAAGAAGAGGATTTAAGATACCTCTTTTAATTGGAGGTGCTACTACCAGCGAATTACATACTGCAATAAAATTAGCTCCCATTTATTCGGGACCTCTAATACATATATCGGATGCCTCTAAGAGTGTACAAATTGCAACTAAATTAATGGCAAAAACCGAAAAAGAAAGTTTTATAAAAGAAATAAAAGAAAAATACGAAATAATAAGAAAAAACTATAATGCAGAACAAAAAACAAAAACATACCTAACAATAGAAGCATCAAGAAAGAATAAAGACAAACTCTTTGTCAATAAAAGCTCTGATATGGTTAGCCCTGCGTTCATAGGCAATAAGCTTTTGTCAGACACATCAATCGCTTCAGTCAAACCGTTCATAGATTGGACTTTTTTCTTTTTAGAATGGCAAATAAAGGGGAAATACCCAGAAATATTCAAAGATAAAATAAAGGGCAAGGAAGCAAAAAAATTATACGATGATGCAATAAACTTATTAGATATAATATCAAAAAAAAAATTATTAAAATTAAATGCAGTAATAGGATTTTATCCGGCAGTATCAATAGAGGATGATATTGAAATATATAAGGACGAAAAAAGACAGTCTCCTATTTATACATTTAACTTCCTGCGTAACCAAACAGAAAAACAAAACAATCAACCAAATAGATGTTTGTCCGATTATATTGCACCAAAAGATAGTGCTATAAAAGATTATATAGGTTTTTTCGCCCTAACGGCAGGCTTAGGAATAGAAGAAGCTATTGTAAAACTCAATCTTGATGAGTATCAGGAATTGCTCTTACATACGATTTCTCATAGATTAGCTGATGCTTATGCTGAATTCCTACATAAGGAAGTTAGACTTAAATATTGGAAATATATAAAAGATGAGCGTCTTGAATTACAAGATATTTTGGACGGTAAAAATAAAGGAATAAGACCGGCACCGGGCTATCCAACATGCCCTGATCATAGAGAAAAAGATAAAATCTTTAATTTATTGAATGTAAAAGAAAAAATTTCAATAACTCTTACGGAAAACTTTGCAATGCTACCCTCAGCATCAATATGTGGTTATTATTTTGCCAATGTCGATGCAAAATATTTTAATGTAGGTAAGATCGCAGAAGATCAGGTAAAAAACTATGCAAAGAGAAGAAATGAACCAATAAAAACAACAGAAAAGTGGTTAAAACACATTTTAAATTACAATTAATATCAACATCAAAAGGATACGTCAATGCCTTGCATTTCTCTGTTTAATTTTTTCTATTATATTTTCTGCCTGTGGTGATTGTAGAAATTCATATGTGGTTATGGGTAAAAAATCTTTAAAGGATTCTATGTCGTCATGTTTTATGGCATCTCTAATTTTTGACGCACTGATATAATTATTATTTATTTCTTTTCTATTAACCTCTATAACTTCAATTCCTGCCTTCGGTAGCATACTCATCATTGTCTTATTATATTGAGATGTAGTCTTACAATACATTTCCGTACCTATATACCTCTTTTTAATATTTAAAATCGGTACAATGTACTTAATAAATATAGTAATATCAAGTTCCGTTTGTTTTTTTGCCACATCATCAACATCTTCATTTTTTAAGAAGTATGAGGGAAAGGTTGCTCCCGAAACTATATAATTGCTACCATTTAAAATTACAATATTATCAAGATGTGCGACACCCTTTTTTATCAAGTCCAGTCTAATCTCGAAGGGAAATACAGACCTATCCTCTTCAACAACAAAAAGATATACAATATCGTTTTCAGATGAAGCCTTCTCGATAAGATATTGATGTCCCCTCGTAAAGGGATTACAGTTTACCACAATGCTTGCAATTTGCGTTGTCTCTAAATCGACAATATTACTCTTTAAATATTTTTGATAATTTTCAATTGTCCTATAACCCATTTCAAGTAAGGCATATAATGGCTCTACTACAGCTATCTCATTAAATCCCAAACCTTGGAATTTTATTGAATTTTCAGGCTTGGTATAAACAAAAATTGTTTTATTACCTATGTATAAGATTCTATTATTCAGATGAGTTACAATTTGAGCAAAGGCCGATGACTCTCTAAATTTTGGTGCAACCACGACAAACTTCAAAACACCTCCTAAGCTGGCACCCGTTCCTATAATTTGATCATTTAGATTATACAATATCATCGCATAATCAACAAGTGTGTTAGAAAAATCAAATCCTAACGGAACTAAAAAATTTTTTATTAAATCAACATCATAATCACTTTCAATATCCATAATTTCAATACGATAATCAGAATTTTCAACCAACATATTTAATCTCCAATAGCATTTTAATTAAGCCTAAATTCCTCTTCTACTAAGAACAATAATATAGATAGTGCAAGTAAGTCGGCAGAACCTCCGGGAGATACATTATTATCCTTGCAAAAATTTATTATTAAACTATATTTTTCTTTTTTTTTACTTTTTTTATCTGTGTTCAAATAATCAAATGAAAGTTTTTTTAATTCATCTGACTTTTCTATCCCGCCTCGATAGAGAACATTCGTATCATTATTATTTGCAATAATTGTTATAAGTGTTGTAATAAGCGGCTCTCTTATATCCTCGTACTTAGAGGCAATTATCTTTTTATTTTTTAATTCATTCCTTAGTACGGGTAATGAATATTTAATAAGAATGGGAAATCCAAGTTCAACTTCATTTCTTATTCCTCCGCCAATATTTAAACCGAATTTTTTATAGCATTTCTCGCCATGTGATTGTATTAAACTATTCCCTGCCAGCTCACTTGCGGACAATTTATATGTAATGGATTTTACCGTATTAATAAAGCATTCCATATCAAAGTAATTGCTTTTACCAAGAGTATAGGCTATTGCAAATAAAGAGATCCCGAAGAGAAAAATAATTCCCTTTTGAGTATTTACTCCGCCTGTCTCCATAAACATCTCATCTTCCATCTTTAAACCTATTTTCCTTATTTCAGGCAATGCATATTTAAGAGACTTGTCAAAGGAATAAGCAATTTTAATTATATCGATAAAATAATACGATATCGCAGAAGAAGAGTTGATATATGTAAAATAGTCCATATCCTTATGAACACCGGAGTTTAAAGTATCGACCAAACCGGGCTTAGGAGTCAAAGAAACTTCATATAATATTGATTTCAAGGCAAATTTAAATAATTTATTATAAATATCTTCCCTTCTGTGTTTTTCTAAATATGAATTTATCTGTTCAAATAGATAGTCTCTAAGTTGTTTTTTTGTGTGCCTGTTTTCTCGCATACATTCAACAGCCGGAACATCCTTGCAAATATAACATTTCTTTTCTTTTTTTGAAGATATATTATTGCAAGACTCATCGGTAATATCCACATCGACAATTCGAGGAATGAAAAAATTATCTTCAAATTCTTCACATAAGTCTTTGATTTCATAAACATTATGATTATTACTAAGAATGGACCCAATAAAAAAATCACCGGCATCATCAACCCTTTTTGTTGAATTCTCTAAATCAATGATAACTCTATTTGCTTTAAGATGTATGATTAAATCATTTAAAACAATGTCGAATAAGGTATTTATATGCCTGTCAGATTTTGGATAACCGGGAATATTTAAGGTCAGACTTATACCGAGCTTATTTTTTCCTGAATAAGTTTTTCTTAATTTATACCTTGTGTCTCTGGCATTCAAAATACTGTTCAGTATATCCATAATTACAAATTATCATTTATCATTAAAAATCATAAAAGACATAAATGATAAATAAATATTAATATTTTTTAACCTGTTTTATAACATCAATAATTGTCCCGTCTCTATATTGAACAATGCCGATTACCTTATCTAAAAATTCAATAGATTTAGGCTTACCCGTAATTTTTTCAATTTCCTCTTGTAAATCATTAATTTTTTTCACATTAAGACCGGCTTTTAATAATTTCTCCTCTAAACCTTCATGCCTTGGATTTACACAAATACCTCGTTCGGTTACAACCACATCAACCGACTCTCCCGGCGTTACAACATTTAAAACCTTTTTCTTGATGATAGGAATTCTACCCCTAAAAGACGGGCAAACAACAACTGTCAAATTTGCACCGGATGCCGTATCGGAATGTCCACCCGAAGCACCTCTTATACAACCGTCAGAACCTGTGATAACATTAACATTAAAGTTTACATCCACTTCGAGTGCCCCCAAGACAACAACATCAAGCTTATTTGTTATACAACCACAATTATAAGGATTTGCATATAGCCCTGAACTTATTGCAATATGTCGTTTATTATTAAATATCGACGATGCAACCTCAGCATCAAATGATTGAACGTCAAAAACAGTCTTAAACAAACCTTCATTTAACATATCTATAATATACGAGGTAACTCCTCCGAGAGCAAAGCTTCCTACTATATTCTTTTTCAACATTATATCTCTTATAAACTTTGCCACAGCGAGGGACGCACCACCTGCACCAACTTGAAAAGAAAAATCAGTTTTTAAATATCCTGAATGTTCTATTACCTGAGCTGCAAGTTCCGCTATTCTTAAATCCATGGGTGATTGTGTAATTCTTGTTGCTCCGGTTGCAATTTTTGAGGGGTCTCCTATTGAGTCAACCTTTGCCACATAATCTACAAAGGACTGTCTTATAGAGTTTGGAATACAGGGATACTCAACTATATTATCTGAAACTACAATAACCGTCTTTGCATACTGATAATCAGGTACGGCATAACCGAGGGAGCCAAAGGCAGATTTACCATGTGCTCCCGTCGCATTTCCTTCCTTATCAGCCGCAGACGTGGCAATTATGGCAAGATCAATCTTAATCTTTCCTGTTTTTATTGCTCTTACTCGCCCACCATGAGAATGAATTATTACAGGATTTTTCAAAATACCGTTCGATATTGCCTCTCCTAACTTACCCCTTACTCCCGATGACCATATATTGGTTATCGTTCCATCCTCAAGATATGGGAGAATACATTCATGAGAGGCTGTCAATGAAGAAGATGCAAGTGTTATATCCTTAATACCTTTTTCATGCAATAATTTCATCGTCTTAACAAGAATTTTATCACCACTTCTTAAATGATGATGAAATGAGACAGTCATTCCGTCATAAAGTTCAACCTTATCGATTACCTCTTCCAATGAATCGTAATACTTATTAATATGTGCTATCTTTGCCTTAACTGGTGGTGGAGAAGCCGGTTCATCCATCCAACCTTTTTTAAGCTTTTCCCATGCACCGTAAAAAGGTTCCAATTTACCATACCCGTCAATATATTCAGGGATTTCCAAGCCTAATGAGTTTTTCATAGATTTCCTCTTTTTTTAAATCTAAATTTTTATATTAGCAAGCGCTAAAACAGCCATAGCTCTTGTTACAACTGGTGCATCCACCATCTTACCGTCAACGGCAAATACGCCTATACCATTTTTTTTATTCTTATTAAATTCTTTAATAATTCTCAAAGCTCGTCTTATCTCATCCTCAGTTGGAGTAAAAACATCGTGAACAACACCTATTTGCCTTGGATTTATTATAGCCTTTCCCGTAAATCCTATTTTTTTTGCGTACTCTGTTTCCTTTCGTAAGCCCTCTTCATCATCAAGATCAACAAAGACCGTGTCAAGTGCATCAATCTTATAAGCTTTTGCCGCCATGACAATTCTTCTTCTTGCGTAATCAACCCCGATACCATCCTTGGAATTAATAATGCCCATATCCGCAGTCAAATCCTGACCACCTATTGTAATTGCGTCAATTCTCTTAGATCTTCCTGCAATTTCAAATGCATTTTCGACACCTAAGGCAGTCTCAATCATAGGATGAATTTTCATATTACTTTTTACAATATTAAATTTTTTTTCAATTTTTTCAATTATATCTATAATCCTCTGTATTTCGTATTTGGTTTCAATTTTAGGGACTCTTATCGCATCCACCTGTAAAGGAACAATAGCTTCCAAATCCGCCAATCCGAACGGAGTATCTATGTGATTAATTCTAACTGTTATCTCGGTACTATAATAATTAATATTTTTAATCATTGACTTGACAAGTGTCCGAGCCGCATCTTTTTGCTCATGTGCCACGGCATCTTCAAGATCCATTAAAATACTATCAGCACCATACACTCCACCTTGTTGAAGCATTGCCGGATTATTACCGGGAATATACAACATAGATCTTCGCTTTCTAAAATTAATTTGTTCCATAACCTGTTCCCTTTTGTAGGCCGATACTTCTTAAAACAGCGGTTTCTGTCCTCGCTACTATTGTGCATGAAAGAGCACCCTTATCCTTGGCAATAAGATGAATATCAGCAATATCATACTTATCCAAGACTGTATTAATCTCTTTTAAGAGTAAATCTTGATACTGTATGAGTACCGACGAATCTATATCAATCTCCCTGCCGTTTCTTGCAGGCTCAACCATTATCAAGATATCACTTGATTCAAAAGTGCCCGCTTGTGCAATTGATTTAATTTCCATAATTCCTTACCCTGATTTCTATATTTTTGATTTTATTTTGTACCATACCTATCTGACACAAATTTTTTTGATAATTTACTGTATACATAATAATACCTCTCCTAAAAATTTATGTACTTCCATTTACTCATTCTCTTTAAACAAAAAACTAAACAAGACAAGATTTCAACTACTATCAATACCTTTTTTTTATATTTGAAATATTTATTGATTTCCATTTTACGATTTGAATATATATAATCAGCTCACAGATTTAACAATCTTTTCACTCTACTTTCCCCGACTCAATTTAAAAATAAATTCAAAATAAATTCACTTTAATTTTATAAGTAAAAACTTGAAAATAATTTTTATACGGGATTATATTATTATAAAAAACATAAGTCAATGATTTTACGCATTAAAAATCAAAAAAGATAAAATATTCCACCTCATACTGACAAAAAAATTTGTGTGTGTCATAAAGCCTGAACTTTTCATCAAAATTGTAGCGAAATGTTCAATAAACCTATTATAACAAGCTAAGTGATTGAGACAAATGAAACATAGTTGCACTATTTTGCAATGAAGACGATTGAACTTAACGCAGTTAGAATGGGTTTATTGGGCATTGCAGTAGATTTTGATTAAAATTTCAGATTAAAATAACAACATAAAAAAATAAAATATTCTTTCACTATACTTTAATGGTATGGTAAATGTACTATAATTATTAAATCTAATTTCGTCTTAATGAAAATTTATAATGTCAATTCGTAACATTTTCTTGTTTTAACATTTTAATTATTATTTTCACTATTTTTTCTTTAAAATCAGAATTAATTCTTGCTACTTTTTTCTCGAAAATGTTTGCATTTGCAGTAAATAATTTACCGGGTCTTATATAACTTGTCTTTATAAGGCTTCCACTTTCAAAATTTTTATTTTCCAATACTACTGATTGTTTATCTGAATAAGGTTGGCTTGTAATTTGACATAAAATCCAGTCATTCTTTTCAGCATAAGCTAAAATAAGTGCTGGTCTAAGTTTATAATTACTGAGGTCTGAAAAAGGAAAACGAATAAATACTATATCTTTTACTGAAAACTTTTCCATGCCCTGTCTTCTTCTTCTTTATTCCAATCTATTGCAAGAACATTCTCGCTTAATAATGCAGTATTCTCAGTACTATCTTTAAATTCATCAATTAAGTATCTCTGTTTAAGAAATAAATAAAAATTATAAAGTTCTTCCTGTGCCTTTTCCGGCAAAACAGATAAGTCAAATTGATTACTCATTGCCATATTTATTACTCCTGAACTTAATATACAATAATTAACAAATATTTTCAACACCGAATAAAAAATATTTTAAAATTTACCTCTACCTCAGAATGGTATAGTGGATGTATTATAATTATGTCAGGAGGAAAAAATGGCTATTAATTTTATTAATATTTTAAATGTATCAAAGAGAAAAAATATATTTCTCAAACCACCAAAGACCGGAGTTATCAATGATATTATGAAACAATTTTATTTAAGCAGAGACGAAGCGGTTCTCTTCTCGGTTATTGCTAAACTCTCCTTTGATAGCGGATACAGCAACTCATTAAAAGACATAAAAGAAAAATACAAGCTTTCAGCGAGACACTACCTTGAAATTATTAAAAACGTAAAAAAACTACAAAAGAAAAGCCTTATTATTGTTGAAAAAAGAAGAAGAACGAGTTTAAACTTAAATCCTGATATTGAATTGAATGAAGAAGTTTTTAATCTTTTAATTAACGGGAAAGATAGCTATTCCGATTATGATTTTTCCGATATGTATTCGGTTTTAGATTTTGCAAAAGAATTATTAGAGCAAAGAGATGGAGAGAATATTAGCCTAAAACTGTTTTATAAAAAGCTCGAAGAACTTATTGAAAAAATTGACAAAAACTTAGACATTTATCACATACTTATTAAATATCCGACAATTGAAAAAGCAATGCTATTCTATGCAATCAAAGAACATCTGACAGGTAATGGTGAAACTTATCTTAGTAGATTTTCAGATGATGTATTTGATTCTCTTGCGGATATTGCAAGATTTAATTCGAATTTTGTAAATAATAAATTAAAAATTATGAAAGATAAGGTTATTGAATTGGTAAAAGACAGCAATCTGTTAAGCGATCCTGAATTTAAACTTTCCGAAAAGACTATTAGAAAATTATTTGCAAGCTCAGCAAAGAAAAAAAATAGTAAAAATTTTAACTCAACTGTTCTTGATTTTAAAAAGTATAGTAGTATAAAAGGCAATATCTTTTTAAACAAAAAAAATGAAGATGATATAGCCTTGATTGAAAATTCCATAAACTATAAAAATTTTAACAGGGTAAAAAAAGAGTTGAAAAATTCAGGTTTTAGAAGTGGCTTTGTTGCACTCTTTTATGGAGAGGCAGGAACAGGAAAGACAGCTTCTGCTCATATTTTGTCAACAAAGACAAAGAGACATATTTTACAGGTTGATATTTCAAGAATTCAAGATATGTGGGTCGGAAACAGCGAAAAGAATATGAAAAAAATATTTGAAGATTATAGAAGAGCAAAAAAAGAATTTAAAAGAGAGCCAATACTCTTATTTAATGAAGCCGATGCCTTAATCGGAAAGCGAATAAATGTTACAAGGAGTGTTGACCGGATGAATAATACTATGCAAAACATTCTATTGGAAGAGTTGGAACACTTCGAAGGAATTTTCATTGCAACGACAAACCTTATAGAGAATATGGATAATGCCTTTTCAAGAAGATTTTTATTCAAAATAGAGTTCGAAAAACCCGATAAAAATGCACGGAAATTAATTTGGAAAGATAAGTTGAAAAATCTAAAAGATAATCAATATGGTAAATTATCCGAATATAACTTAACCGGTGCTCAAATTGAAAATATTTCAAAAAAGCATCTGCTGAATTCCGTATTCAAAAAAAGCAAATCAGGATTATCAAATTTGACAAATCAAGATTTAAAACATCTAATAGACGAAGAAATAAAATTCAAAAAGCAAAAAGGACAGCAAAGTATAGGATTTTAAAATAAAAAATAAAAAGGAGATACGAATGAATGATGAAATGTCAAACTTTTGGGCTAAGGATACCGGACTTCCTGTTGTTATATGGGTATCGGTAAAAACCGGAGCAAAACATGGGGCAAGAATAAAGATTAGCCATAATAAGAAATGGATAGCGGGGGATGATTTTTCCTTAACCATTTCGGATAACCCTAAAATTGTTAGCGGTGAATGTAAGTTAGATTCAAAACAATTAGAGCTAATTAAAAAATATATTAAATTAAATAAAAGAGTTTTAATCGAATATTGGAATGAAAAAATCAGTACTGCGGATTTGGTTAAAAAATTGATTAAAATAACAACATAAAAAAATAAAAAATATTTTAAAATTTTACTCTACCTCAGGATGGTATAGTGGATGTATTATAATATACCTGTATAAAAAATAATGGGATATAAATATCACTCGAAACTGCTGAAATTATTTAATAAAAATGAGCTTGACCTACTTATGAAAAATGGTATTCACAGTATTGATAAAGAAGGATTTGTTAATGTTATTGTTGTAATGACTGATAAAATTGATGCAGAAATTTTGACTGACTGTGAGGCTAAATATAAGGATAAAGCTCTAATTATTAATGCTAATCAAAATGATTCGGAATACTTCATGAGTAAAGAAAAATTCTGGAATTTGTTTAAAAGCAGTAACCCCGAGCCTTATGAAACAATTATAATTGATGAATAGAATAGATTTTAAAAGCAATAGCCCATAATATAATGAAGAAGTACCGTCTTTTAATTTAGTTTGTTGAAATAATTTTGCTACCGGTCTGAAAAAATTTCATTGGATTTCTTTTCATTTTTGAACTTCAACCAGTAAATCTATTATTTCAATTCTTGATTAATTAAGCAAAATTTAATTCTATTCCATTCTTTTTTATCTCAACAACAAGAGGACTTGACTCATTAAAGTCTGCCGGTAAAAATGGAATTGGCTCTATTCTTCTATCAATACTCCTTCTCTTAGGAATAATTCGTCTTCTGTCTTCGAATCTATTTCCTGAAAAGTCATTGGAAATAATTGCAATGTCAATATCACTATCATCACTATAATTGTTTTTTGCAAAAGATCCGAAAAGATATACTTTCTCAGCAATAATACTCAAATCTTTTAAGGAATTAATATATTGTTTTATTATTAAAAATATTAAATCATACTTCTTATCCACTTGTAAAACTCCTTTATTTCTTTAATTTTTATCTCAGTATAAGCCTTTGTGCATTTCTTAAAAAAACTAAATTTTATATCTGGATATCTAGCCTCAATATTAAAGTCGGAAACTTCTTCTAAAAAACTCTCTTGTGTTTCATTAATATCCAAACCGATTTTTTCTATTAAAAGAGGAAGACTGTGTTTATAAGGTGGAATACTTTTTTTTCTTTTTACAAAAAGAGCTTTTAAAGTTTTTTCTAATAAAAGATGACCAAAAAAAAGAGCGTAGCTAAAATCTTTTTTTTCATATAAGTGATTCATGACTGTTAAATCTTTTTTCGAACTTTCAAGCCAAAAGTTAATATGTTCATCTACCTTTATTTCATTCATATATATAATATAATTTAATAATAAAAATATGTCAACTTTTAATCAAATAGATTTGTATAATCAGTATTTAATGTTTATTCAAAACGCATTTTTAGTATTTTGATTGCACTTTCATTTTTGAACTTCAACCAGTAAATCTATTATTTCATCCAAATTTTTATTATCAACTATTTCAACTCTTGCACAAGACTCATTATAGAATTTTTGAACACTTTCGGCGAGTGAAGTTATTTCGTGTTTCTTAATCTTTTCTCGTATTTTCGCCTCTTCATACATTATAATTATTCCTATTTTATTTTTACGAATTTTCAAAAAGGCAAAATTTCTTTTTTTACGAAGTGAAATATAATATCGTTGTGAATTGAAATTTAATTTTGGTATTTTTTCTAATAATTTTGTTTTTAATTCATTATAAATAATTAATGTATCCTTATTAATCCCTTCTAAATGAAACTGTTCCGAATAAGTTGATTTTCCTCTGTGTTCCCCTTGACTTTCAGCAATAATATCAATATTTCCAATATTATCAAAATCAGGCGATAAAGAAAAAATTGAATCTCCATTACCTCCGTTTGCTCTATATTCTTTCAAAATAGCAACTTTCACTATTTTACCCCAAGTATCAGCATAAGTTTCTATGATTTCCGGTAATTCTTTCTTCTCACCATCAACTATTAATAAAATGTTTTGACTGTTTTCAATCGTATCTTTGAGAAACTTGAAAATCTCTTTATTTTCTATTTTAGTCTTTAATTCTTGACGCAATTCATCGTCGTTTTCAAATATTGAATATATCTTTTCTATTAATTTACCTTGACTTGATGAATTTTTGAAAAATGCAAAAAGCTCAGTGATTTGCGGAAATATATGTCCAAAAAAACTGTGCTTTTCTAACTCTACTTCAACTAAATAAAATTCAGGATTATTTTTATCGGAAAAATCAAATAAAAAACCGTCAGGAATTACACCGCCAAGAGAATTATTATCAATTTTCTTTTTAGAATCAATAAAAATTGTTTTCTCTCCGAAAAATATTTTTGAGTTTTCTACAACTAATCTCTCAAAATCAGCTTCTAAATTATATTGTCTCTCTAAATAGCGTTGCCCGTCCCGATATATGACTGTTTCCATAATTACTTTCCTCCTATTTTTTTGTTATTTATTAATTATACAACACTCAGTCTATCATCCTGCGGTGTAGGAAAATTTTCTAAATTTTTTTATTTTAGAAAATAAGATGGACGGAATTGTCATTTTTGCATTCTTTTTTTATCTAATTAGAATGCTTTTATTCTTCTACCACAATCCCATTTTAACATAATCTTTTTCATCTTCGGGAAAATGATCGTTTTCTGTCCAGCCTTCTTCCTTTAAATCTGAAATAATATGCTGTAAAACAGGTTTTTCAGCCTCATTTCCAAATAGTCTAATAGCTTCACTAATCCCCGCACTATGATGCCTTTTTTTCCTATGTCTCATTCCATATTCTTTTGAACCTGCATATTCATCCAACCATTTATGAATTTCCGTGAAAGGTTTCCCGAATAACTTTAAAGACTCAATTTCATGCTCTTTCA
>CAYOTE010000032.1:3513-15447 GCA_964406785.1 uncultured Clostridia bacterium | reverse complement strand
AAGACGATTGAGTTTAACGCAGTTAGAATGAGTTTGTTGGGCATTGCAGTAAGTTTTGATTGAAATTTCAGATATTATATACGACATTTGTAAATTTTTAAGTCACATATTTTGGTATAGGAACGGAAATATTATTGATGAAATTCTGAATTATCATATAAAATCTGTTGAATTCTCTTTGTATTCGATATATAATCATTGCAAGATGCACCCGTGGCCAAATGGATATGGCACTTGACTACGAATCAAAAGATTGGGGGTTCGACTCCCTCCGGGTGCGTTTATTTTATTTATTATCTAAAAGGTCTCTTATTGCCCCTGTTAATTCTTTTATTATAATAGGTTTACAGATAGTTTTCTTTATACTGTATCTTTCTTTGGTAACTTCTGCAATATTATCACCAAATCCGGTCATTATAATGACCGGAAAATTTGGTATAATTTGATGTAATTGATCGGCAAGTTCAAGACCTGTAATCTTTGGCATAGTAAGATCGGTAAGTACCAAATCAAATTTATTAGGAGCTTGATTAAATGCTTTCATAGCCTCTATTGCCGTTTTAAATGCCTCTGTTTTGTAACCGAAGTGTTCTAACATATCTTTAAGCATTTCCAAAATTGACGGTTCATCATCAACAATCATAACATACTCAACTCCACGTATAATTTCTTCTGTTTTTGACTCTTCCAATAAATCGGTTGAATTAGCTAAAGGTAAGTATATATGTATTTGAGTTCCTTTGTTAAGCTCACTATCAACTATAATTTCTCCATTATGACTATGGACAATACCGTGAACAACCGATAAGCCAAGTCCTGTACCTTTATCTATACTTTTAGTCGTATAAAAAGGTTCAAACATCCTTTCCATAGTATTTGTATCCATACCTACGCCCGTATCAATAATTGATAAGCATACATAATCCGCTTCAACAAGATACGAATATGATTTTGCCAACATGCTGTCAACTCTTATTTTTTTAAGTTCAATACTCAAAACACCGCCTTGTTCTTCCATTGATTGCCACGCATTTGTACATAAATTAATTATAACCTGATGTATTTGAGTAGAATCTGCAAAAATTTTGGGGCATCGGCTATCAATATCTTGGTGAATCTCAATAGTTGATGGGATTGATGGTCTTAACAATTTCAATGCTTCTCTTATAAGATTTTGTACACGGACATGTATTCTTTTCTTTTCATTTTGTTTACTAAATAATAAAATCTGTTCAACAAGCTCTTTGGCTCTGTGAGCACCGTTTAAAACATTTTGCAAATCTTTGTACAAAGGCTCGGTTTTTGTTAATTTTAGCAATGCCATTTCGGTATATCCCATAATCGGTGCAAGAATATTATTAAAATCATGTGCAATGCCACCGGCAAGAGTTCCAATTGTCTCTAACTTTTGAGTATGACGAAGTTGCTTTTCTAAATTAATTTTTTCAATTTCACGCTGTTTTTGTAAGGTAATATCTCTACCTATATACAAAACAGTGTTTTTAGATTTTGGAGTTGCTCGTCCTTCAAACCACATTATTTTATTATTTATCGATAAACTGTACTCTATTGTATTCGTTTGGTTTTCATCTAATGTTTTCTGAATAAACTTAAGGAATACATCGGCTTCGTTTTGCGGAAAAACATCATGTAATCTTTTACCTACTGTTTCTTTAGAAGGTTTGTACATCAGTTCAGGCAATGATGAGGCAATACTTATATATTTCCCTTCATAATCGAGCTCAAATACGATATCTGTCATTGCATTAAATAATGCCCGTAAATTATTCTCACTTTCTTTTAATACGCTTTCTTTCTTTTTAAGTACTCTTACAAGCTTTTCAGAGTATTCTGTAGATTTTATAAGTGCAATGTTTTTTTTTTGTAATTCTTCATTTAATGCTATTAACTCTTCATTACTAGCTTCAAGTTCTTCTTTTGCAGCCTCCATTTCCTCGTTAACACTTTGTAATTCCTCATTGGTTGATAGTACTTCTTCGTTTGAAGTCCATAAAGATTGGTTTACCGCATCTTTTTCTTCAACAATAGCCTGTAAAGATTCTTTAGTAGCCTTAATCTCTTCTCTAAGTTTCAAGACCTCATTTTTTCCCTTCTTATCGAACAAAAAGTTTGAACTATTAACATATACAGATTTAACATTTTCTTCAAATAAAATCAAAAAATGCGTTAAATCTGATTCACGATCAGATATTGGTATAATTGTAATATCGATTAGTTTAGATATATCTTCCTGTATGAATGTAATTTCTTCTCTTTTTATTTTTCGGTTTTTTTTTTTTGCTTCTTCTATTAAAACATATAAATCGGGCATTAACCCCTCACTAATCATTCGAGTTAATTTCAAACTGGCCTGACCCTTTTCAGGTTTTAAAAAACTAAAAGCTTGACCTGTAAATTGTAAAATCTGCATATTTTTATCTATTAATACTCCCGGAGGGGCATAAGTTTCTATTAGAACATTATTAATTTGATTTGCAAGTTCTAAGTTACTTGTCTTACTTTTTAATTTGTTGATATGTGTTCCTGAATTTTTTTTATTTACCTGTTTGTTGTATGGAAATTCATATTCAGGTTTTACTTCCATATCACGTTTAGAGTACAAATTCACTTTATTATCGATAATTTCAAAAAATTGAGAAAATTGTCCCATTGTTTCAGATGAGCCGAGAAGTAAAAAACCATTCGAATTGAGTGAAAAATGGAATAGTGGTATAACTTGTTCTTGAAGTTCCATATCCAAATAAATAAGAACATTCCGACAACTTATAAGATCAATATTTGGAAAAGGTGGATCTCTAACAATATCCTGTTTTGCAAAAACACACATTTCTCTGATATATTTTACGACCTTATATCCTTGAGGTGTATGATCAAAAAATTTATTAAGTCTTTCTTTAGAGATATTTTTTGTTATCTTATTTGAATACACTCCCATTCTTGCCTGTTTTATATTTTTATCTGTTAAATCAGTACCAAAAAATTGTACGGATGCCTTGGATTTATTTTCTTCAAGAAATTCATATAGACAAATAGCAAGAGAGTAAACTTCTTCACCCGTGGAACACCCCGGAACCCAAATCCTTATAGGAGTTCTAACTGTTCTACCTTCAGAAAGAGCCGAAAACACTCTCACTTTTAATATTTCAAAAATATGATCATCCCTGAAAAATTCTGTAAAAGAGAGCAGTAAATCGTCATAGAGATTATTAATTTCAAATGAATTTTTTTGCATATATTCAAAATAATCCGAATAACTATTTTTCTTATTTAAAATCATCCTTCTTGACATACGTCTCAGTATGGTTGTATGTCTATAATGTGAAAAATCAACATTAAAAGTACTATCAAGCAGTTTAAATATTTCATCTATGGCAAGTTGTTCATCTGTATCAATAGGGACTAATGTTTCATTCGGAATACTACTCTCGGAAGTTTTATTCTTCTGCTTTTTTTTCACCATACAGTCTTATCTCCTTAATTCTACAAATCCACTATTTCTATTAAAGATAATTATCTGTTTTAAAAAAAAAAAAGTCAAACAAAAAAACAGAACTTTTTTATTCTTTTAATCGTTATATAATCTTAGGAGAAAAGACTATGAAAACTAAAAATTTAATTTTAATGTTCCTTTTAATTATTATTGCATCAAATTTTCTTGGTTGTGAATATGTTCACATTGATTACAACTTAAAATATTCGGAACTCATTGAAAAAAAAATCACAATGAATAAGAAGAAACTTATTAATATCAAAAATACTAATGGATTTGTAAAAGTATCTACTCACGATAAAGACTATACTGTGATAAGTGCTAAAAAATTTTCAAATAAAAAAAGTAATCTAAGCTTGATAAAAATAAAATTTGATTTAAGAGAAGAAGGTTTATACATATATACCAAAGCGAGCAAAAAACATTTGAATTTTAAAGTTAATTATACCGTATTAATACCAAAAAGGTTAGAAAAGCTTGAAGTTTCATCCACAAACAGTTTAATTAAAGCAAACGGGGAGTTTAACGATGTGGAATTGTCCACAACAAACGGTGCAATTCAAGCAAATGGTAATTTTAGCAATGTGATATTTTCTACGACAAACGGTGCAATAAAATTATACGGGATTTTTAATAAGACTAATTTAAAAACTACCAATGGCAGTATCAAAATTATTCAGAATAATATAATAAATAATAATATGAATATTTTTACGTCAAACGGCTCTGTAAAACTACAATTAAATAAAGATTCCAATTTCAGGATAAAGGGAAGAACTACAAATGGAAAAATATCGTGCGATTTTCCCGTAAAAATAACAAAAAAAATCACACGTTCAAAAATAAACGGAGAAGTCGGTCAAGGCAAATATTTAATAAATCTGTCAACAACAAATGGAAATATTAAAATTACCGAAAGTCCTGTTAAAAAATAATTCTTCAAAGAATTATTTAATAATAAAAGACTCTCTTGCTGAGTTGCTTTTTACTTTTAATATTACGTTGTACTTACCCTTTTGAGCCAATATTTTACGAACCTTCATATCCCATAAAAAAGCATTAAGTCCCTTTGTGAATTTTTGCTTTTTCTTTAATATTGGTTTTTTTATACCTTTTTTATAAAGTAATATTTCGACATTATTGTCTTGTTTTAAATAAAAATTTATTTTTTTATTTTTTTTCTCATACGAGTAGTTTACTTCTCGAGTTTTTACAGGATCTATCTTGAACAGGTAAATATTTTTTGTCAATATTTTGGCTGTTAATTTTTGGAGATTCTTTATACTTGTAATAAAAACACCTCTGCCGTGTGTACCTATAATTAAATCTTTTTCACGAGGATGTACTCTTAAATCATAAACTGCAACAGTGGGGAGATGACCTCGCAATGATTCCCAAGATTGTCCTAAATTTAAACTAACATAGACAGTCAAGTCCGTACCAAGATATAAAATATTTTCATTATCGCTATCTTCTCTAATTACATTAATAGATTCCTCCGGTAAATTTGATTTAATAGAAATCCAAGTCTTGCCAAAATTATTTGAGACGTACACATAGGCTTTAAAATCATCATCTCTATATCCCGTCATTGTTAAAAAAACTCTTGATTTTCTGTACTTTGAAGCAATAATTCTTGTAACCCATTTATCCGGTAAATTTGAATTTATCTTTGTCCACCTTCCACCACTGTTTTTTGTAACCCATACATTACCATCATCTGTACCAGCATACAGTACTTCGGGAGATATAGGAGATTCGTCAATGGCTGTAATTGTTGCAAAAGGTACATCGCCGTTTATATGTTGTTTGTCGGTTAAGTCTTTTGAAATTTCAAACCATGAATTCCCCCTATTTACAGATTTCAGCATCTTATTTGCTCCCATATAAAGAATATAATGGTTGTGATGAGAAATTATAAACGGACTTAACCAGTTAAATCTATACGATTCTTTAGGATTTTTCGGTTCTGGTACTATTCTTGTATTTTTTTTGTTTTTTAGATTTAGTCTGAAAATATTCCCAAATTGAAATTCGGCATAAACCGTGTCACAATCAAATAAATCAGGTTCCACAAAAGCTCCGTCACCACCAAGAATCATCTGCCATGTATTGGTACGACTGCCAAATCTAAAATTATTCGGTCCCATATTAACTCCATTATCCTGTAATCCGGTATATATCCTGTATGGTTTTTGCATATCATAATTTACAGAGTATGACTGAGCCAGCGGAATATTATTTATCTTGGTAAAGGTTGCACCACCGTCATATGAAATATTTAATCCTCCGTCATTGCCAAGCAATATTCTATTCGGATTTTTTTTATCTATCCATAAAGCGTGATGATCGGGATGTACATCAAACAAACCGGTACCGTAAGCTCCCCCTGAGTTCGGTATTGTTTTAAAAGTTTTTCCTCCGTCAATTGATTTTTTCGCAGGAACACCTAAAATATAAATTATGTTATCATTTTCAGGCGATACATATATTTGTCCAAAATAATAGCCGTAAGTACTAACAATACCTTTTGACAACATCTTTTTATGAGTCTTATGCCAATTTCTACCACCATCATTACTCCGATAAACCTCAGCTCCCAAAACAACTGAATTCAAGAGTCTGTAATTCGCATCTTTTTTTTTTGCAACCATTGATGCAATATATTTCAATGATATTTGACCAGAGCTAACAACTTCTTTAACTTTTTTTGCATCAAATTGCTCGGGAGCATCGACTTCTTTTAAAAATAGATTCAACTTTTTATTTGAAATATTAAGAAAATCAGCTTTTTTCATTTTTATTAAGATTGTTGCGGTTATTCCGCTTTTTTTGTTCTTATTTATTTCTGTTTTTTTCTTTTCCGGTCTTGGCTTTTGATTATCTAAAAAGGCATAAATTACATTTGGAACAGTTCTGCTTATGGCAAGTCCTATTCTTCCTGTATATTTATTCTGAGGGAATCCGTTGACTATCTTATTCCATGTTTTACCTGCATCTGTAGTTTTAAATATAGTACTTTCAACACCACTTTCCGTCATATTCCAAGCTTTTCTCTCTCTGTCCCAAAAAGAGGCATAAAGAGTTTTATTATCATTCGGAGACATAATAATATCAATTGCACCAGTTTTTTTACTGACAAAACATATTTTATTCCAAGTCTTGCCACCGTCAATAGTCTTGTAAATTCCACGTTCTTTATTATACGTATATAGATGCCCCAATACAGCAACATAAACAATATTATTATTCTTAGGATCAATTATAATCTCAGATATATGATGAGACTCACTCAAACCCATATTTTTCCAAGTTTTCCCACCATCGATACTCTTATAAATACCGGTTCCGGCATAAGAACTTCTTGAAGAATTTTCTTCGCCTGTTCCTGCCCAAATAAGATTTTCATCTGTTTGAGACACAGCAATATCACCCAAGGTAATAGAAGAATTATTATCAAATAGAGAAGTCCACGTAGTCCCGTTATTTTCAGTCTTCCATAATCCACCGGAAGCTGTTGCCAACAAAAAGGTATAGGGCTTATTATCATAACCGGCAATATCCGTAATTCGTCCACCCATAAAATACGGTCCTATACCACGCCATTTTATTCCCCTAAAAATTGAATTATCCTTCATCTTAAGATGTTTAGTAAACTCTGCTTTTTTATCAACCTTTATAGAAAATATTGCCGTTGAAAAAAATATAAACAAAATAAACAAAATAAACAAAACCAAAAACATTCTTTTAATTGACATAACTATTACCCCCGTTAATTTTTTAACTTATATTTAATTTATATACAATTTGCATTCAAATGATATCATTTAATTTATTAATGTGAATACAAATACCGCTTAATTTTATGTGTTGCCGTTTTAACAAATGCCTCCTGTTGCTCGATAACGGCTGATATTTTTGAAAAAGACGATAACTGTTCATTGACTTTGATTTTTATCTTGTTTAACTCCCCTTTGATAAATTTTTTTCTCTGTAATTCATTTTTACCCCTTGTTCTTTCATCAATAAGTTCATAATCGAGATAAATCCAAGCCTCAAGTCTATTGCTTTGTTCTATTACCAAAGATTCTATAACAAAGAGACAAGCGTTTAGTTTTGCCTCTATTATTTCAGGATAAATATTCTCACCATTTGAAAGTAAAATCATGCTTTTTGACCTACCTCTTATATACAAATTGTCATACTTATCAATTTTACCAAGATCTCCTGTGTTAAACCATCCGTTTTCATCTATAACAGTCTTTGTTAATTCTTCATTTTTATAATAACCTACCATCAGGTTATTCCCTCTGTATAGAATTTCCCCTATACCTGTTTTCTTATCAGGTTTATCAATCTTAATTTCGCCTCCTGATATAACTTTACCTGTAGAACTTAATTTAATACTTTTGTCAAGAAAAGGTCCGCCGGCAATTAATGGTGCTGTTTCAGTTAAACCGTATCCAATAAGATACGGAAATCCGGAAATCCTATAAAACGCCTCTGCCTCTGAGTTAAACGAAGCACCACCAACAGCAATTATTTTTAATCGTCCCCCAAAAAAATCAATCAACCTATCCTTAATTTTGCTATATATTTTTTTTTTAAATCCCGGTATTTTAATTGCCAATTTTAAAAGCCTACTGCTGTCAATAGTTCTCAAAACTTTTTTCTTGTAAATTTTTTCCAATATTAACGGTACGGAACAAATTATAGTCGGCTTATCACGTTTGCAAATTTTTTCCAATATTCTTGGCGTAGGGATTTTATCTATGTAAACAGTTCTTCCACCACCAATAATACAGAGTAAAAACCCGACTGTAAATTCATATGTATGAGACAGAGGTAATATAGACACAAAAACTTCATCACTTTCCATAATAATTAATTTGTTTATTGCCCAAATTTCTGCCATAAAATTTTTATGTGATAACATAACAGCCTTAGAATGCCCAGATGTCCCTGAAGTATATATAATGGAGACCACATCATTTTCAGTAATTTCACAGGGCTTAAACCCTATTGATTCGGGTATTTTTTTAAAAAAATATATTGCTGTATCAAGCAAATCAGATATATTTTCCATATTGAGATTTTTACTTTCCGTACTAAAATCGTCAAGAGTAATAATTGTTCCCAATTTACTACTTTTAATATCAACAATTTTTTCATACTGCTTTTCCGTGGTAAATATTAGCTTTACTTCAGCATCAATCAATATATGTCGAATATCTGTTTGAGGAAAATCAGGAAGTATAGGAACTGCAATTGCCCCAAGTCTGATTATTGAAAAATAAGCAATACCCCAATTAGGTGAATTTTCACCTAAAATAGCAACTTTATCACCCTTAATAATTCCTTTTTCAAAAAGCATTTCGGCAACTCGTCTTACTCTTTCAAAAAATTCTCCATAAGTTAATGATTCCTCTGAAAATTTTCCTACAAAGGGCTTGTTCTCATGTTTCTCAACCATCTTTTCAAGAAAATCATTTAAAGTTTTCGGGAAATTCTTTATATCCATTTTATTAACCTAAATACATCCTGAGATTTTTAAATATTTATTCTTCATTTAAGTCCAAATCCATTTTAGGATATAATTTTGCAACACAAGTGGGGCACAAACTATGCGAAAAATTAGCATTTATTCTATCTTTCATATACACTTCAACCTGTTCCCAGTAGCCTTCGTCATTTCTTATGCTTTTACAATTGGCACATATTGGAATAAATGAACGAAGCGTTTTAACTTCTAATAACGCATCCTTTAATTCGTTTATTAATTTTTCTTTTTCTATTTCAATTTGTTTCCTCTCATCTATTTCATCTTTCAAAAGTTTATTTTGTACTTCCAATTCTTTGCGTAATTTAGTTAATGACATGTGTGTTTTAACTCGGGCAATAACTTCATCTGCCTGAAATGGCTTTGTTATATAATCAACACCACCAACCTTAAATCCTTTAACCTTGTTAATTGTATTACTAAGTGCACTTATGAAAAGTACGGGTATATCCTTAGTCCGAATATCTTGTTTTAAAATTTGACAAGTTTCAAATCCATCCATACCATCCATCATTACATCCAGAATAATTAAATCAAGCTCACCATTGTGTGTAGCTATATCAATAGCTTGTTTTCCGTTTTTAGCAAGAAATATTTTGTTTTCAGCCACTAATATTTCAGACAGAGCTAATCTGCTCAGTTTTTCATCTTCAACTACAAGAATATTGCTTTTATTTTGCACCATATTAAACTCCTATTTCGTCTAATAACTTAATTGATAATTTAGATGCCTCTTTAAATTCAATATCTTCAACAAGTAAAACAATTTTAGAAACCGTATCATTGTATTCGGTGTTTTCTAATTTTGATTTTAATTTATAAACTATATTTATTGCATCTGAATTACTTTGATTACAAAGACTAATTAATTTTTTTATCAATTTAGTTAATGTTGAATAATCGTTTTTTTGTTTATTATTTATAGTAGATTTTTTTAATATAGAGACGTTATTAATTGAAAAAAAATCTTCAATATGTTCAATAAGTTTTTCTAAAATATTTCTATTGGAAGAAATCAATTCTCTTACACTTTTTAAATCCTTATTAATAAGAGCATGCTCAATATTTGAATATATAATATTTGCATCAATCATTCCTAACATTCCAGACGCTCCCTTTAAAGAGTGAACCAGGCTCTTGGCTTTTTCAATTTTATTCCTATCAATATACAGCATTATTTCATCTGTGACATTTTTATAAATCATTGAGTACTCTTTTAATAATTTTAAATACAACTCTTCGGAATTTCCAACTTGTCTTAAGGCAAGTTCAGTTTCGATACCCTTTATTTTAGGTAATATTCTATGCTTATTAATTTTATTTTTTTTAAAATTCTTTTGGATATGACGGTTATTTGCCGGTTTTATAAATTTATTAAGTAAATTATAAAGTTTATTTGGATCTATAGGCTTTACTATATATGCATTCATACCAGCTTTCAAACTTTTATCAACATCAGATTTTAAAGAATGAGCAGACATAGCAATAATGGGCAAGTCCTTAATGCCACACTTTCTTATACTTTCGGTAGCCGTTATGCCATCCATCTCTGGCATCTGTATATCCATTAAAATTAAATCATAAATATTTTTACAGGCCATAAGATATCCCTGTTTACCGTTTACAGCTATATCATAATCAAGACCTATTTGTTCTATTAATTCTGATACAACCTGTTGATTTAAGATATTGTCTTCAACAATTAACACTCGACCACCACTTATTTTTTGTTCGGGAATACTTACTTTTTGAATTTCATTCGTGTCCCTGTAAATATCAAAGTTAATATTAAAAAAGAATTTTGTTCCCTTACCAAGGGCACTTTCAACTTCAAGTGTACCACCCATTAACTCTACTAATTGTTTTGAAATAGTCAGACCAAGTCCAGTCCCTCCGTAATTTCTTGTAATAGACTCATCAGCTTGATAAAAACTTTCGAACATATTTGAAATCTGTAACGGACTCATACCTATTCCTTCGTCCCTTACCGAGAACAGAATATGAATCTTGTTTTTAGTTTTCTCAATAATTATTACAGATATTTCTACAAGTCCACTCTCTGTAAATTTAATTGCATTATCTGCAAGATTTATCAACACCTGTGCTATTCTTAACGGGTCACCTTTCAAAAATACTGGTATTTTCTTGTCGATATTAACGATTAATTTTACTCCTTTTTCATCTGCCTTAACACAAACAGTATCTTCTATGTTCTCCATTATTGATATTAAATTAAATTTTATATTTTCAACCTGCATTTTACGTGCTTCTATTTTAGAAAAATCAAGAATTTCATTAATAATTCTTAACAAAGTTTGAGAAGCACTTTTGATTTTTTTTATATAGTCCTGTTGTTTAACCGAAAGTTTTGTTTTTAAAGTTAAATGAGTCAAACCTATTATGGCATTCATAGGAGTTCTAATTTCATGGCTCATCCTTGCTAAAAAATCACTCTTTGCAATAGTAGCCGCTTCAGCTTCTGATTTAGCTTTAATCAACGACGTTTCCGCTGCCTGACTTTCAGAAGCCAATACAAAAAGACAAATTAAAAACAATATAAAAGCAGCCAAAGACATTGCATACCCTGTAATAAGAGTATCTTGATGTGAGAGATGCAAAACGGGAAAAGGTTTGACCTTAAAGAACAGATCCAAAATAACAAGTAAAGATGTAAATATAATTTGAACTATAAAAAACAGTTTTTCCTTCAATTCAAAGTAAAGAAAACTACCGCTTTGTTTTTTTATTTGAAAGCTAAAATTATAATAAAAGGTAATGGGTATCGAAAAAACGTTGTGGTGAGATATCTTAAGCGAGCGGTTGAGATGGGGTTTCCTGCAGGGAAAGCCTTTCAATTGATACG
>CAYOTE010000032.1:0-3503 GCA_964406785.1 uncultured Clostridia bacterium | reverse complement strand
AAGTAAAAAAAGAAATAAAAAGTTTCATGACCTAAGGAGGTTGAATAAATAAAAATTATTAATGAATTAACATTCGGTGCAATAAAACGAGAAAGGTTTATATAGCCTTTTTTATTTAATAATAATAGTGACATCTGATATATCATAACCACAGGGATTAATGACTTGAGAAAAGTTGCATTTACATGATTTAATAAAAAATATAAGGGGACAAGTAATACTATTGTTGATGCCGATAAAATATTTGTTATTCGTACTCTTTTTTTTTTTTTCCCAAATAGTTTTTTGGATATGCCGAGATTTTTTATCTCATTTATCAATGATCTTAACCTTGTAATCAGCATCAATAATATTATAGCTATTATTAAAAAATGTCAAATATTATTTTATTCCTAAAATTTCAATAAAAATTATAATTGAACTTTTCGTTTGTATTATACGTATATATGGAATGATAGAAAATTTACTAACTTTGAAGAATATATGCTTCAATTACAAAAACACGAAGGCATTAAGAGGCATTAATTTAAACATAAAAAAGGGCATTTACGGACTGTTAGGACCTAATGGTGCAGGGAAAACAACTCTTATGAAAATAATTCTTGGATTTTTAACTCCTTCGACGGGAGACGGCACGGTTTTAGGTTATAATATACGCACCGACATCCTAAAAATTAGACAAGATATCGGCTATATGCCGGAATCAGATTGTCTAATCCCCGGAATGGACGGAGTAAGTATCACGGCATATCTTGGTGAACTTAGCGGAATGCCTAAAGAAGAGGCTATGAAAAGAGCTCATGAGGTGCTCTATTATGTTGGTCTTGAAGAGGCAAGATACAGAAAAGCGGATACATACTCATCAGGTATGAAACAGAGATTAAAACTTGCAACTGCACTTGTTCACGACCCAAAACTATTATTTCTTGATGAACCGACATCCGGTATGGACCCCAAATCCAGAAAAGATGTACTTGACCTTATAAAAGATATTTCAAACAAAAAAAACATGAACATAATTATTTCATCACATATTCTGTCAGATATTGAATACACATGTGACACGGCATTAATTATGAATAACGGACAAATTATTTCAATAAAAAACATTTCTGATATTGACTCTGCCAATCTTAATGAACTTGGTATTTCAACAGAAAAAAATATCCTGAAACAAGAAAAAAAAATAATATACGAAATTAAAGTTAAAGGAGACGTTGAAAAACTTGTTGAGGATATTAAAGAAATTAAAATTTCAAAAGATAAAAACGGAAATATTAGTCTTATATTTGAGCAATCTTTTGATACACTTAAAATATTTAAACAGGCACTTATAAAAAATGTACAAATAAGACACTTTAAAAAGCAAAGAGTTACATTAGAAGACACCTTTGTCTCTGAAATTGATAAATCAATACTTGGAGAAGGATAAGATAATGCAAATTAGAGAAAAAGGATATTATAAGTGGGAAGGTACTCTTAATAAAAGTAGTATAAAATGGTTGCCTATTTTCAAAAATGGAGTAAAAGCAATATATAAAAAAAAATTTTCCAAATTACTTTTTTTCTTCTCATCAGCTTGGTTTTTTGTATTTTTGGGAGCAATTTATTTTTCTGAAAAAAGTGAGGTAAAGGTAATGGGGAAAATGCTCGGAGGTATAATAAAAAAAATATTGGAATCCGATGCTGCACTATTTCATCTCTTTTATACAGTTGATTATTTTTTATTTACGCTGATGTTATTAAGCCTGTTTTCCGGTGCCGAACTGATATCATCCGATTTAAAGTATAAGTCTTATATACTGTACCTTTCAAGACCTATAAGCCTTTTCGACTATATTAAGGGCAAGTATTCAATAGTACTCTTTTATCTGCTATTATTCTCCCTGATCCCCGGATTATTATTGTTTATGGCAAAGATAATATTTTCAAAAACAGTATCAATATCCATATTCGTTTTATTTTCATCAATTATTTTTCCATTAATTATATCGGTATTTCTTGCCTCCATGATTCTATTTTTCTCTTCACTTTCGGAAAATTCTAAAACCGTAAAAATTCTCTTTTTTTCCATTTATTTTTTTACTAATATTATAGGTAAAAGCCTTTTCCATATATTTAAAAATTCAAAATTCTTATATATTTCAATAAGTCAAAACATACAACAATTCGGGACATTTATATTCAGAACAGAAAAAAAATTTTACACCCAAGGATTTATCTCAGGAGTTATAATAATTACACTTACCGTTCTATTTTTCTTTTTAATGTATTCAAAAATGAAACGAACGGAGGTCTAAATTGGAATTTAATAAAAATTCATACGATAATTTGACAGTTCAGACGAAAGCTATATCAAAATGGTACGGAAATATACTGGGAGTTAGCGATATTACAATAAAAATTGAAAAAGGTATTCATGGATTATTAGGACCTAACGGAGCTGGCAAATCAACTTTTCTCAAGCTTATTTCAGGACAATTAAAACTAAATATAGGCAGTATAAAAATCTTTGGAAAACAACTCGAAGATAATTATAATTTATTTAAAAGAATAGGACTATGTCCTGAAATTGATTCATTTTACATAGGAATAACAGGCTGGGAATTTGTATTTTTCAATTCAAAATTACTCGGCTATAAGGGTAAAGAGGCAGAAAAAAAAGCCAAGATAGCAATTGACCGAGTAGGATTGCTTGAAAGTAAAAATAAATTGATTAGTGAGTACAGTTTGGGAATGAGACAGAGAATTAAACTTGCATCAAGTATAATACATGAACCGGATTTATTAATTCTTGATGAACCATTAAGAGGGATAGATCCTCTGTGGAGAGTAAAGATTAGAGAACTTATAAAAGAATTTGAAAAGATGGGTAAAACCGTTATAGTATCATCGCATATACTATCAGAGGTTGAAGAAATGACAGACAGTATAATACTCATACATCAGGGTAAAATCTTTGCACAGGGAAAGATAGAACAAATAAGAGAAATATTAGACACACATCCACATCAAGTATCAATAAAGTCTAATAATATACGTCTAATAGGTGAAAAGATAATAACAAGTAAACATATTTTAAATATTAACATTGATGACAAAGATAACCGGATAATTATTAATACAAATAATAGAGATAACTTTTTTGAAAGTCTTAGCAAAATAATAGTTGACAATAAGTTGAAAATAGAGGAGATAAGTGCTCCGGACGATAATCTTCAAGCTGTTTTTGATTATTTAATCGGGAGATAATTATATGCCTATCATTAACCATATAAAAACAATTTTTTCATTTTTTTTTAAAATATCATTAAAATCACGCAGAGCAAAGCTATTCCTTCTTATTTCGACCATACCCTCTATTATTACATTAATTACCAGTATAATTGGTAAGAGCAATTCTGTCCCCAATGCTGTAATTTTATTTGAAAAAATAGGTTTATTATTCTTATTTAGCTTTTTTATACAGGTATTAACACTCTTTTTTGGAACAGGCATCATAA
>CAYOTE010000031.1:0-16001 GCA_964406785.1 uncultured Clostridia bacterium | reverse complement strand
CCGCTAATTTCCGGGTATTCTATCGGCCAAAGTTCAATGTGTTTTAAAATCTTTTACTGTGAATGTTTTTTCACAATTGTCTTATAATTTGGAACAGTCCGTGTTGGATAAAATTTACAATGGCGAGATTATTATTATCAAAGAAAAAATAGCCGATGCACCTTGGTAAAATGGTGTTTTGTAAAATCAGACTCATCAAAAGACAATTACGGAAAAATAGTATTTACTCCAACTGTTGTATTAAGAGTAATGGATAATAGAGATAAAAATAAATACGAGTAATAAAAATATTTCAGTAGGTTTTATTAAATTTTAGGAATTTAGAATATTTTAATGCTTTGCATTTATGATATATGATGATACTATTAACTTTAAAGAAAAAAATTAAATTATAAGAATTACTATTAAAGGAGGATAATGTGAGAAGAGTCTTAATTTTGGTTGGTATTTTATTGTTTTTTCTTATTGCCGTATCAGAGGGTAAACAAAAAAAAGAATTACTAAATAGTATTGATAGTATTAAGTATGAGACGGGTAATTGGAAACATCCCGATTATTCAAAACCATTTACATTTTTAGGCAATCATAGGTTTAAAATTCGTGTAAATGGCAATCCCGATGCCGTATTTGTAAAAATCCCATGGAGAAGAGCAGATAAAAATCCACAAAATAAAAGAGTTGTGATAGTAAATGTCAAAGATAATTCTCACATTACCGAGTTCTTTGTTCAAGAAATAAATAATGAATTTGGTAATATTGTATTCAAACCTCATAAAAACAGTCATACATACTATGTTTACTATCTTCCTCATAAATCAACGGGTGGATATTATCCTAAGATAAAGTATTTACCTCCGTTGCAACAAAAAAAAGATAAATGGTTTGCTAAATATACTGATATGAAGTTGGAAAAATTAAAAAAATTACCGACAGCAAAGGTTATTGCTGGTCAGTCAATTGATAAATTCCACTCTTTTTTCCCTATGGAAATTATTGCGACTAAGGCTGAGGTTAATAAACTCTTAAATAAAAAGTCTTCCGATTATTATCTTTTCCCCGAGTATCGACAATACCCGATTAAGATGCGTCACTACCTGCCCAAACGTTGGATTGACAGGGGCATGGTAGGAAAAATATTTGACAGGGTTAAAAGGGGAGAATTTTATACCTTTCAAATCGGTATATATTCGTCTCTTATGGATTTATCAAATATAAAGATATCTTATACAGATTTAAAATCAAAAGATGGAAAATTAATGTCCAAATCAAGAATTAATAGCTTCAATACATCGGGAATTGATTTAAACGGGAAACAGTTTTCAAAAAAATTGAATATAAAAAAAAGGATTGTTCAGCCGATATGGTTTGGTATTGATGTGCCAAAAAATATTAGTCCAGGAGAGTATGTCGGAGAATTTTCAATTACACCTCTTGGGAAAAAATCTAAAACCGTATTTGTTAAACTTGAAGTTTTAGAAGAAAATATCGTCAATCACGGAGATAATCAACCTGAGAATATGTCTCGATTAAGATGGCTGAACTCTCGTATAGGAACGGATAAAACTTTTATTCCTCAACCTTTTACTCCGGTTATTGTCAAAGATAAATCTTTGAAAATTTTAGGAAGGGAGCTTGTTCTTGCAAATAGTGGCTTACCTGAAAAAATACAATCATTCTTTGCTTCCGAGATGACTTTTATCAAGGCTAAATCCGAGCCAATACTTTCTTCACCGATTGTATTTAAAATAATCAATAGTAATAATACTGTTGAAAAATGGAAATCAAAAAACTTTAAAATAAGACAAGAGTATAAAAGTGAGGCGAATTGGAGTGTAATTAATGAATCAAATAATTTTACATTAGAGACGAATGCCTGTCTTGAATATGACGGAATGCTTAATTATACATTAAAGCTTATATCAAAGAAATCTCAAGATGTCTCGGATATTATTTTAGAAATTCCAATGAAAAAAGATGCTGCCGAGTATATGCTTGGCTTAGGGAGAAAGGGTGGTAAAAGTCCTGAAAAATTACTATGGAAGTGGAATATTAATTTTCATCATGAGGGATTATGGCTTGGAAATGTAAATAAGGGTTTGCAGTATGTTTTAAGAGATGAGAATTATGAACGTCCTTTAAATACAAACTTTTATCATAATAAGCCTTTAAAACTTCCGAAATCATGGGGTAATAATAATAGAGGTGGAATTAAATTTACACGAAAGGGTAAGGTTGTGCTTGTAAAAAATTATAGTGGAAAAAGAAGTTTAAAAAAGGGAGATGTTTTATACTATAATATCAGGTTTATGATAACTCCGTTTAAGAGTATTGATATTAAAAAACATTTTGAAACACGCTTTGTTCATAAATATGTTACGGTAGAACAGGCAAAAGAATGGGACGGAACAGTAATTAATGTTCATCACGCAACCGATATCAATCCCTATATAAATTATCCCTTTTATAATTTGAAAAAGCAAAGAACTTATATTGAAAATGCCCATAAACATGGAATTAAGGTTAAACTTTATAATACAATTCGTGAATTATCTTATAGGGCGTATGAGCTTTTTGCATTGAGAAGTCTTGGAGATGAAATATTCAATGACGGGAAGGGTGGCGGACATAGCTGGTTACAGGAACATTTAAGAGGGAATTATCATTCGGCATGGCATGCCACAAATGTTGATGATGCGGCTATCTTGAATAAGGGAACTTCACGTTGGACAAATTACTATATAGAGGGACTTAATTGGCTTGCGAAATATCAAAAGATTGACGGGCTTTATCTTGATGATATAGCATTTAGCCGTGAAACGACAAAACGAATAGTGGCTGTATTGAGAGCACATAGAGATGATGTGATTATTGATTTACATTCGGCAAATCAGTTTAATGAAAGAGATGGTTTTATAAACAGTGCATTTTTATATATGGAACATTTTCCGTATATATCAAGGCTGTGGTTCGGCGAGTATTTTAACTATAACGAAAATCCCGATTATTGGTTAACGGAAGTTTCGGGTATTCCTTTCGGGCTGACAGGAGAGATGTTGGAGAAGGGTGGACATCCCTTTAGAGGCATGGTATATGGTATGACTAATCGTATTTACGGGAAATATACGGCAACACCGTTTTGGCAATTATTTGATTCTTTTGATATTAAAAATAGTAAAATGTTGGGCTATTGGTTAAAGAACTTGCCGATAAGTATATTTGAAAAGGATATTAAAATGACAATATTTGTTCATTCTCGTTCTAAGAAAATTTTGCTTGCCATAGGCTCGTGGTCAAATACTGATAGGAATATAAAATTAAAAATAAACTGGAAGAAATTAGCGTCTTGGGGCTTTGATAAAAACAAGGCTGTTTTAATTAGTCCCGCAATATTAAATATTCAGAAAGAAGGTGTATATAACCCGAATAAACCTATTAGAATTGAAAAAAATAAGGGATTAATTCTTATACTAAAAAAGTAATAAAGATGAAAAAGATTTATTCGAGCAGATAATCATAATTCTATAAAGATTCTTTATTAGCCTGCTCGCTTTTGTTTTTAAGGTAATGGAGTATATTCATTGCCTGTAGAGGGGTCATTGTTGTTATATCAAGCTCTTTAAGTTGCTCTTTAATCTCGTCCCATATCTTAGCTTCGGCATCGTTTTGAAAAATTGTCTGTGTATTCGGAGTTTTGTCCGTGTTTCCTGTTACTCTATCGGATACGAGGCGTTCAATCTCTTTTTTTTCAAGTGCAATTAAAAGTTCTTTTGCTCTTTTTATGACAGAACCCGGTAATCCTGCAATTTTTGCAACGTGAATACCGAAGCTTTGATCGGTTGCCCCCGGAACAATTTTATGTAAAAATATCACCTTTTCATTCCACTCTCTAACGGCAATATGATAATTCTTTACGCCTTCAAATACTTCGGGAATTTCTATTAACTCGTGATAATGTGTGGCAAAGAGTGTCTTAGGCTTTCCCTTAATGGAGTTTAGATATTCTATTACGGACCATGCAATTGAAAGTCCGTCAAAAGTTGAAGTTCCTCTTCCTATTTCATCCAATAAGATTAATGATCTTGGCCCGGCGTTATTGAGTATTACAGCCGTTTCTATCATTTCAATCATAAATGTTGATTTTCCCTCTATTAACGAATCCGATGCACCTATACGGGTAAAGACTCTGTCACATATGCCGATTTTGGCTTCTGAAGCAGGTACAAAATATCCGGCTTGGGCTAAGATAACTATTAGAGCATTTTGTCTTAAATATGTTGATTTACCACCCATATTAGGACCGGTAATTATAAGTATTTGATCTGCTTTGGAATTTATCAAGGTATCGTTTGGTATAAAACTTCCCGACATATTAAACTCAACGACAGGATGTCTGCCCTCTTTTATGTCAATTTCTCTACCCTCGCTTATTTGAGGCCTGATATAATTATTTCTCTGTGCCAATTCACCGCCGGCAGCCAAAACATCTAATTGTGCAAGTGCATCCGTGTTTGAATTTAAACTATTTGCGTATGATTGTGTTTTTTGTATAATTTCTATGTATAGGTCTTTCTCTATTTGTACTATTTTTTCTTCTGCCTTTAATATTTTATCTTCGAGTTCCTTTAATTCATCCGTAATAAATCTTTCAGAACTTACAAGCGTCTGTTTTCTTATGTATTCGTCAGGGATAAGTTTTAAATGTGTCTTTGTTACCTCAATAAAGTATCCGAAAACTCTATTATATCTTATTTTCAGACTTGGAATACCTGTTTTCTTTTTTTCAGACTCTTCCATTGCCGAGACTATTTCTTTGGCATTTCTACTTATACCTCTTAACTCATCTAACTCTTTATTAAATCCATGGTTAATAAATCCTCCATCATTTGTGTTATTAGCGGGATCAGGTAGTATGCTTTTTGTAATTAATTCAATTAAATCCTTGAGCGGGTCTAATTCTTCATTTATATCTTTATTAATTTCTGATTTTAAAGGTGTTATTGTATCCTTTAAATATGGGATTTTTATTAGTATTTCCTTTAAGGCTAATAAATGTATTGGCAATGCTATACCTAATAATATCTTGGAAGTTAGTTTTGCCAAATCTCCTATTTCTTTTAACAGCTTTCGTACTTCTGCACGAACTATTAAATTGGCAAAATATTCTTCTACACCGTCAAGCCTGTTATTAATTTCACTTTTATTTATAAGTGGGTAGGAAATCCATTTTTTCAGTAATCTTTTTCCCATCTTTGAGAGCGTTAAATCTATTGCATTAAATAAACTGCCCTTTGCGTTTCCGGTTCTTAAATTTTTTAATATTTCAAGATTTTTGAAGGATGCAGGGTCTAACATCATATAGGATTCGTTAAGAACAAATTTCAATGACATTATGTTTTTAATTGCCGTTTTTCGAACTGATTTAATATATTTTAAAAGAACGCCTGATGCAATAACCGCACTTTCGTATTTTTCTATACCAAAGCCCTCAAGATTTTCAACATTAAACTGTTCCTTTAGAATGTTTTCATTCTCAGGAAAATTAAAATCATAGTCTTTATACTCATTAATCAAAATATCTGAAAATTCAGGAAATTGTGATAAGAGGTTTTTAAAATATTTAGCGGAACTTTCCGAGAAAACAATTTCTTTTGGGAATTTCCTAAAAAATTCATTTAAAAAATTGTCAATATTTTTCTTATTAAAATGATATATTTCAAATTCAGAAACAGAAATATCAATTGAAGCCATTGAAATAGTCTTTTCATCTTCAACAATAGAAATTATAAAATTGTTTAGCTCGTTGTTTAAACTGTCTATTTCCAAGGCAGTAGCGGGAGTCAGTATTTTAACAACATCTCTTTTAACAATACCCTTTGCAGTAGCCGGATCTTCAACCTGCTCACATATTGCGACCTTATAACCGTTTTTAAGTAATTTTGAAGCGTAATTATCACGAGCATGATAAGGAATACCACAGAGCGGTATTGGATTTGTAACACTCTTATTTCTTGCGGTTAGGACTACATCAAGAATTGGGGCAGCAGTTTTTGCATCATCAAAAAACATTTCATAAAAGTCACCCATTCTGAAAAAAAGTATTGAATCGGGATGACGTTTTTTTATTTCAAAATACTGTTTTAACATAGGTGTAAGTTTTTTTTCGCTCATGTCTAATTTTATCATATTCTTCCTGACTTTTCATCAAAATTGTAATTAAAACCTAAAATTATCACAAAACTATACTGAAATATTCGATATTACTATTTTAATTTTGTAAAAATCAATTATCTTTATTTCCTAACGTAATTGTAATCTCTTAACTTATCTATTAAGCTATATTTTTATGTGGAATTTATGGAAATTTACAGATTTGACCATTAGTGATAAAAAATGGTAAAATCGAATTTGGTGTTTTATTTAGATTGTTATAATTATAGTAAATATAATTAAATATAAAAAGGAGATTTTTAATGAAACGTTTATTTATGTTAGTGCTTGCTTTGGTATTTGTTATGGGTTTAGTTTCTTGTAATAAGGCTGAAAAGAAAGCAGAAGTAAAGAAAGAAGTTAAAAAAGAGGAAGTAAAAAAGGTTGAAGCAAAAACTGAAGAAGTTAAAAAAGAAGAAGTTAAAGCTGAAGAGAAAGTAACTGAGGAAGTTAAAAAAGACGAAAAGAAGGAAGAAGTAAAGAAAGACGAAAAAAAAACAGAAGTTAAAAAAGAAGAAGTAAAAAAGGAAGAAGTTAAAAAAGACGAAAAGAAATAGTAGTTTTTTTTTGATAATCGCAGAAATTATTAATTAATAGTTTCTGCGATTATTGTTCTCGTTCATTAGTTAAATATTAATTTTTAATCCTGTAATGAATCTTATCTCATTACCTGTATCCGTTAGGCTGAATATTTTCCCGTATCTGTTTCTTGATTTAAGTGATAGAAAAATTTCAAAGTCCGTGTTTTTTATTTTATATCCGAGTTCGAGACTGTAATTCAAAATAGTGTCCTTTAATAAAAAATCATCACTTATTCTATCTTGAAATCTATCCATACCTTGTATTGACCTGTATGAACTGTATCTTATATTACCTGTAAAATTCAAATTTTTATATTCGCCATCAAAGCCAAATTCCGTGGTGTAGCCGTAACCATAATAATATCCGTAGTATAATAGAGTAGTTTTAACCTTTGAAATATCAAAAAATTTAGAGTATTTATTAATAGCAAATGAATTAATCATAACAAAATCAAAATATCCTTCAATTTCAAATTTTACTCTGAAGTCTTTATTAAAAAAAGTGTAGTTTAAAACCGGACCTGCGACATTAACAACTGTGTATTTATCTGTAAATGCTCTTGGGCTTTCTAATTCTAACGATTTTCCGTCATCGACCTCAACATCGCATGAATCATAAAAGGTTTTTCCTCGTTTCTTAAAAAAATCAAATCTTGAAGCTAAGCCTAAAATCATAGAATAACCTTTGTGATTATTATTGATTGATTGATCAAAAAGACCTAAAAACATTGCCTTTGTAAAAATACTAAATCTTTCCACACCGTGTTTTCCGTATGAAAAAGAAAATTTTAGTCTGCTGTAAAGAGTTTTTTTTATATTTTCATTGTATTTGCCAATCTTACCATATTCAGGAATGATTATCTGTCTATTATCAAAACTAAAATTAAAAAGCGAATTATTTTCTTTATCTGAGTCATTGCCTGATGTTTTCTCGTATCCCAAGAGTATATCAAACTTTCCCCAGCCTATTTCTTGTTGTGTTATGGGATAGGTTTTTCTATCAAACCATTTATTTACTCTTGAAATAGGCGAGGTAACAAAACTTAAAATTTTATTAATAAATCCGTCCTTACCACTATAATAATTACTGGTTTGAAACATTGATTCGCCAAAAGATAATCCGCCTATGGGTGTAATTATCATATCGTTAAATGAAATAACCTCACGCCATTCAACAATATATTCCCAATATGCAGAGCCTAATGTACTAAATAAAAGAGACTTTAACCAACCGTAATAATTTGATCTTGCTACCGTATAGAAGCCTGCACCGGCAATACTGTGTAGCCAGTTTAAACTATAGCAATTTGAATCTAATCTATATCCTTCAGATGTAAATAATCTTTTTGTTTGGTCTTTTAAGGTAAACTCAAATTGCCAATCTTCAATATAATCGGTATATACAATCCAGTACCTTGTTTGCCAATATCCCATTAAACCAAAAAATTCCAAGGTTGCTCTACCGAGTTTCTTTTTTCTTTTTATTGGGTTTTTTGAGAAAGAAGCTTTTGCCGATAAATTAATACTATCTTTTTTCTTTTTATTCTCTTTAGCCAAAAGTCCGGTTAAAAAAATAAATAGTATTAAAACGAGAATTAATTGTTTTTTCATTGTATGTATAGAAGAAGCGGGGAAATACCCCGCTTCTTTAAGTGATGGTTATTTTATGTTTTCTTTAAACCAATTATGTACTGAATTCCACCAGAATTGTGCATTCTTTGGTTTTTGTACAAAATGGTCTTCATTTGGAAAGTATAATAATTTTGATTTAATTCCTCTTCTCTGTAATGCGGTAAATAACATCATACCCTGTGCAACAGGTACTCTAAAATCTTTTTCACCGTGAACAATCATCATAGGGATTTTAAAGTTCTTTACAAAATTTAAAGGATTGTGGTTTTCATAGGCCTTAGGATTGTCGTACTGTGTTCCACCGTTTTCCCATTCTTCAAACCATAATTCTTCTGTAGAGTAATACATACTTCTTGAATCAAAAATTCCGTCATGTGATACGAGTGCTTTAAATTCATAAGCAAAGTCCTGATGATGACCTGCAATCCAGTTTATCATAAATCCACCATATGACGCTCCGGCAGCAACAATTTTATTCTTATCTAAAAACTTGAAATTATCTATGAAATATTTTTGTCCTTTAACAATATCTTGAAATGGAACGCCACCCCAATCTTTTGAAACAGCATCTGTAAATGTTTGACCATAACCCGTGCTACCGTGAAAATTGATTGAAATTACAACAAAACCGGGTGCAGCAAAGAGACTTTGGTTCCATCTATAATGAAAATCGTCAGTAAATCCACCCTGAGGACCACCGTGAATAAGGAATACAACGGGATATTTTTTGCTCTTATCAAAGAATGGTGGTTTTACCATTAAAGCTTCAATCATATCGCCATTAGCACCCTTGTACGAATACGTTTCTAAAGAATTCAATTCAATATCACTGAATACTTTTTTGTTAAAGTGTGATAGTTGTTTTAATTTTTTATTTTTAATGTTCAAAACAAAGATTTCTTTTGGCATTTTAACCGTTTGATTTAAGAATAAGAGTTTTCTCCCGTTTGGAGTAATTATTAAATTAGAAGAGTTAACCTTATGAATCAGTTTAACCAACTTCATGCTTTTTTTGAAATTATTTTTAATTTTAATTTTATAAATTGGATGATATACACTTTCTTTGGCAGTAAAGTAAATATACTTACTGTCTTTTGAGAAGAGAATATCTCCAATTGTATATTTAAAGTTTTCCGTTAAATTTTTTCTTTTCCATGTTTTTAAATCTACTAAGATAATGTTTTTTTTATCAGCTTCAAAGCCTGCTCTTTTCATTGACAGGTACATGAAATATCTACCGTTTGATGAAAATACAGGATTCATATCATTGCCCTTATTTTCTTTTGTGATATTTTTCTCTTCACCGGTTTTCATATTTCTAAAGAAGATATCGTTGTTTGTAGATACAGCAACCATTTTATCTGTGTTTTTAACAAAGGCAAAATATTTACCATCGGGAGAAAAGATGAAATCCTGTCTGCCTCCAAGATCAAGCGGAGGTGTGTCATAATTACCCGGAGTTAAGTCAGTACTGTTTTTTTGTGTTAAAGCCTTATAGAATATATGACTTTTTTTCCCGTCTTTCCATGAATTCCATACACGATACATAAGTGATGTAAGAACTTTAACGTCCACACCCTTCGCCTTTATAGCCTTTTCTTTTTTTATGCTTTCTTCAATTGTTTTTGTACAGGGGTATATGTCTGTTTGAAATGCTAATCCATCTTTTTGGGGAGTCCATATATACGAGCCAAAACCATTGGGAACAGTTGCTCCTTCAATAATACTGATATCATTCTTACCATTAATAAATTTTTTATAAAGTTTAGGTTCTCCGTCTCTTGTTGATACAAATGAAATTTCATTATTCCCTAAAAATTCAGGTGCAAAGTTATTTCCTTTTGAATTTGTTATTTTTTTTAAATTGTTTCCGTTTATTCCAACACTATATATATCTTTTTTGTAAGTGTTGTTTTTTAAAATAGGTTGTTTTACTACAAACACTGCGGTTTTTCCATTTGGAGATATTTTAACCGTTGAGAGTCTTCCGGCATTATACATATCTTCAAATGTTAATGCTCTTTTTTCAGTAAATATATTTAAACTAAACATAATAAATATCAATGTTGTCATAATAATTATTCTTTTCATCTGATTCTCCTTTTGATTTATTCCATTTATTTAATCCCATATAAAAAAAAAGCACGAAAATAATTTCGTGCTTTTTAATAGAATGTTACTTTAAATTATTTTATGTCAAGGATGATAAATCTACTTTTTTTGTATTTTACCTCTTTTTCTTTTTTCCCACTGTCTTTGTAAACCAAATATTTTCTTAATGTAAATGCATAAGTTTTTTTTGTTCCATCCGATAGTACAACCTCTACTTTAACAATCCTTGTTGTAGCCTTACCTTTATATTGCTTAATATTTTTTGTAATACCTGTTGAGAGTTCCATTAGTCTTTTTTCGATTTCAATTTTTGTCTTTTGTTTTCTTACTCTGTACTTTGTACTTTTATACTCTCTGTTTGCTTTTTTTAACTCTTTATCAGCCTTATCAAAATAACTTTGAAGGTCATTAAGATATTCTTTTGGTAATTTACCGGCTTCTGCTTTTTCTTTTGCAAAGTCTTTGTCTTCAAGGTAATCCGTTGCATCGTCAAATGTATATTTTTTATTTACCGCTATCTCTTTTTTTTTATTTAATTTCTGTTCAAGTTTTACTAATTCAAGATTTAATTTTGGATAAGTCAGTTCCATTTCTTTTTTCTCACCAAGAGGTGTTATGACTTTGAACGACTTAAACTCCATCGAAACAGGATGAACAGCCATAGAAGATAGTGTCGTGATATCCTTAATTTTCATCGCTTTAAAATATTTTTCAACAATAGTCTGTTCCTTTTCTTTACAAGCCGTTGAAAAAATTAACAGAACAATAATAGATACTATAATTAGAATTTTTTTCATTCTTTCCTCCAATTTTAAGATTTCATAATTCTTATGTTTTATTATATGAAATTTGTAAGATGATTTCAACAATAATATGATTAATTATTTATATTTGCTTATATTTGATTCTTTTTATATATATCAGGCTCAATAAATATTTTTTTTACAACAGGCATTGAATTTCTTATTTCGGCTTCAATTCCATTAATAAGATTACTTATCTCGATTGTGTTTAATCTATTATCAAATTCAACTTTGATAGCAGCTAAAACATCCTCGGGACCTAATTGTAAGGTTCTTAGGTGAATAAGTGTGTTTACGCTGTCATTATTGTTAATAATGGATATGATTTTGTTGTTTATCTTGGGACCAGCACTTTCTCCGATTAATAGTGATTTTATTTCATTTCCTAAGAATATGGCTACAATTGCTAAAATAACTCCTATAATAATGGAAGCAATTGCATCAAAAATTGGATTTTTAGTAATATACTGGATAGTTAAGAGTATTATAGCACTCAGTAAACCGCATATTGCTGCAAAATCTTCAAGAAAAACAACCAATAACTCAGAACGTTTACTTAATCTTAGATATTTTATAAAACCGTCCTTACCTTTTTCTCTTCTAACTTTTTTTAGTGCCTTATAAAAAGCTGTGCTCTCAGCCAAAAGGGCAATAAACAGTATAAGGAAGGCAAATTTTATATTATGAATTTCTTGAGGATTTTTTATTTTATTTATTCCCTCATATATAGAAAAGACAGAACCAAGTGTAAACAAAATTATTGAAACTATGAATGACCAAAAGTACATCTCACCGGAATAACCAAAAGGATGTATCTCATTAGCTTTTTTCCTACCTCTCATAATGCCGACAAATAAGAGTATCTGATTCATTGTGTCCGCAATAGAATGGATGGCTTCTGCTAAAATTGCAGATGAACTGGTGATAAAAAAAACAACCAATTTAATGATTGCAATAAATAAATTAGCTCCGAATGCAAATATTATAATAGGGATAGAATCACTGTTTTTCTTCATTTAAGCATTTTAAAAGTAATTAAGTATTTTGTCAAATTTTTTTATGAGCCTAAAGTTTTTATCAAAATTGTAGCGAAATGTTCAAGAAGTCTGTTATAACAAGTTAATTGGTTGAACCGGATTAAACATAGTTGCACTATTTTGAAAGGAAGACTATTGAGCCTAACGCAGTTAGAACGGGCTTATTGGGCATTGCAGTAGATTTTGATTAAAATTTCTTGAATAGTTGAATTATATCTTGCATGATGATATGAACAAGAGGATAATTGGGACGTTGCATACTCCTTAGATTTTTTTTTTGCTAAATAAAATTTTAGTATACTTTGTCCCTTGTTTTTTTCAAATACCCACACTTTCTGGCGGAGAGCCATAAAATAAAAGTAAAAAAAAGAATTCTTTACCAATCTTTGTAGTAGGTTTCATCAAGTGCTTTTCTTTCTGATGTTGTATAGACATCCCATACGTTTTCACCACCCCATTTTCTTACATCGGGTTTGTCCTGATATGACCTGAGTCCCCATTCTACTGTATTTGTGATAGGGTCTATGGGAATTCTTCGTAAGAATTTTCGTACGAGTTTTTTATTGGATTTTTTATCTGTATATTCGATACCTTCGAGTAAATCTTTTAAGCTTTTGGGAAGATGATAGGTATCCTCATCCATCTCTATTTTTTTTTCAACGGCAAATTTTTGATATTCATCTATTGCCTCCCTAATCGTCCTTAAGGCACGTCGAAACTGAAGTTCTTTTTCTCTTTTTACAGAAACCTCAACGACAGGAATGGCAATAGATGCAAGAATAGAAATTATTACGGCTACTACAAGTAATTCAATAAGACTAAAGCCGCAATTCTCTTTATTTTTAACTATTCTCAAGCTCCTTTCTGCTAATCTTGATTTTATTATCTCTGTCAACACCAATGACTTTAACCTCAAGTTTTTCACCTAATTTATAATTCATATCCTTAATGCTCTTAATTCTCTTATTGGATATTTCAGATATATGTAAGAGTCCGGTAGAACCCGGTATCAATTCAACAAAAACGCCATACTCTTCAATTCTTGTAATTTTACCATTATAAATTTTTTCAACCTCAATAGAAGCTGTAATTTCTTCAATTCTCTCAACAACCTGCTGTCCAACTTCCATATTGGGTGCGGCAACAGTAACCTTACCTTCATCGTCGGTATTTACCTTTGCTCCATAAGTTGCAACAAGTTCTTTTATAGTTTTACCACCGGGACCTATTAAATCTCTTATCTTATCCTTGTTAATATGTATTGTTAAAATAACCGGAGCAAATTCAGAAACTTCTTTATTCGGAGTTGCAATTGCAGCTTCCATTTTATCAAGAATAAACAATCTTGCCTTCTTTGCATCATCAAGAGTTTTAGTTATAATTTCATCATCCAAACCATCAATTTTTATATCAAGTTGAACGGCAGTTATACCCTTTCTTGTTCCCGTGATTTTAAAGTCCATATCACCAAAATGATCTTCATAGCCGGCAATATCAGTTAATACGGCAAATTCATCACCCTCTTTTACCAAGCCCATTGCAATTCCTGATACCGGCGACTTAATAGGTACACCCGCATCCATCAAAGCCAAGGTTCCACCACAAACAGTAGCCATCGAAGAAGAACCGTTTGATTCCATAATATCAGAAACAAGTCTTACCGTATAAGGAAACTCTTCCTCACTCGGAAAAACGTTTTTTAATCCCTTTTCAGCAAGATTTCCATGTCCAACCTCTCTTCTTCCCGTACCTCTTAGAAAGCTAACCTCACCAACAGAATACGGAGGAAAATTATAATGAAGCATAAACTTCTTTAACTGACCACTTGTCGATATTGTGTCTATTCTTTGAGCATCATCCTCACCACCAAGGGTTACAGTTGCTAAAGCCTGCGTCTCCCCTCTTGTAAATACGGCACTTCCGTGTACTCTCGGTAAAACGCCTAATTCGATACTTATCTTTCTTATCTCATCAAGAGCCCTGCCGTCATTTCTTTTCTTTTCCTTTATTAAAGTTTCTCTAAAAGTTTCATATTCAAATTTATGAAGAACCTTTTTATATTTTGCAATTTTGTCCTCATCAACACCTTCAAGAGTTCTATCGGAAATATCCTTTAATTTTGCCTTTCTTGAATCTCTGTCTATTGTATATACAGCCTCATTTATCTCTGCCTTAAGCTTTGGTGCAAGTTCATTGTATATCTCTTCAAGTTCCGCATCCTTTTCAACGACTAACTTATCAGGATTAATTAACTCTTCCTGAGCAGTACATATATCAATGATAATTTCCTTACCAAAAACAAGACACTCTTTTAATTCATCTTCACTAAATTCCAAGCCACCTGCTTCAAGCATAACAATATCGTCAGCCGTTCCTGCAATTTGAACAACCATATCCATCTCTGCAATTACATCAGTTCCCGGATTAATTACAAATTGACCGTCCTTTCTACCAACCTTAACCGCACCAACCGGTGTATTAAATGGTATTGTTGACGATAATAACGCCGCAGATGCAGAAATAATACCCAACGAATCATAATCAACGGAAAAATCCGCAGAAAGAAGATTCGATATTATTTGAGTTTCATTATTAAATTCCTCAGGAAATAAAGGTCTTATAGGTCTGTCTATTAATCTCGACATTAAGACTTCTTTTTCAGAAGGTTTTCCCTCTCTTTTAAAAAAGCCTCCAGGAATCTTACCTGCCGAATAATTATTTTCTCTAAAGTCAACCATAAGCGGGAAAAAGTCCTGCCCCTCTTTAACCTCATCTTTCATATTTGCCGTTGCTAAAATAATATTATCCTTATATGTAACAACTGCTGAACCATTTGATTGTTTTGCCCATCGTTTTGTCTCTATTTTTATAGAATGGTCCCCAACATTTATATTTATTGTTTTTTTCATCTACCTACTCCTCCCACTTATTGTATGATTTGATTAAAGTGCCGAAGAATTGATTTTCTCAGCACTATTAAATTTCTGATTATTTTCTTAAACCAAGTTCCTTTAACATCTTTTGATAAGTTTGGAAATTTTCTTTTTTTAAATACTGTAATAGCTTTCTTCTTCTTGAAACAAGTCCTAACAACCCTCTTCTTGAATGATTGTCCTTTTTATTTACCTTAAAATGTTCAGTCAGATTTTTAATCCTTGTTGTCAATATCGAAATCTGCACCTCAGGAGAGCCTGTATCCTTGCTATCTCTCTGAAATTTTGCAATTAAATCTTGCTTATCTTCACTTGTAATACTCACACTTCCTCCTATACTTTTGAAATGATACCACATTCTACCAAAAACATTTATATTTGTAAATATACTAAGTTTCCTAAAATTCAAATAAAATCAATCCTCCTTAGGATTAAACAAAAAAAATGACAGAAAATTAATGATTAATACCTAAGACTATAAGACGTAGAAATTGGTTTTTGATTTTTTACTTGCAAAAAAATGGTTTTTTGGTGATAATGTGTCTATGGAAAAGTTTAAGAAAATACCTTACGGCGAGTCTAATTTTGAGACTGTTATCGGCGGAAATTATTATTTTGTTGATAAGAGCGAGTATATTGAAAAAATTGAAAGTTTTGGCAGTAAGTATCTTATCTTTTTAAGACCTCGTCGTTTTG
>CAYOTE010000030.1:0-16284 GCA_964406785.1 uncultured Clostridia bacterium | reverse complement strand
CTTGTCCAACTGAAGCTATTTCAGCTGGTGATGACAAATATGTAATTGATGCAACAAAATGTACAGATTGTGGAGAATGCGTATCTGTATGTCCTGTAGATGCAATTAATCCACCTGCGTAAATAACCTGTTTAGGGAAGTTTACAAAAAATAATCAGGACGAAAAGGCGAGTATTGTTAATTTATTGATAGTTTATTGACGATGCTCGCTTTTTTTTTGTATTTTAAAAAGAGTTTTTGGAGAGATACTATGAAAAAGGTTTTAGTTACCGGTGCTACCGGCTTTACCGGTGGTCATCTTTGTGAAGAGTTAATTAAAAAAGATTATGATGTTACCGTGCTCGTAAGGATAGGTAGTATAGATAAAATTAAAAAAAAGTTTGGTGAATCTAAAATTTCTTACATAGTGGGTGATTTATCCGATCCGGAATCTATTAAGGGTAAAATATCTGATATAGATGTCATCTATCATATCGCAGCACTTTACAGGCAGGAGGGGGTTTCTAAGAACCTTTTTTTTAAGGTGAATGTTGGCGGAACTCGTGTACTTTTGGATGAGGCTGTCAAGGGTGGAGTAAAAAAATTCATCCATTGTAGTACTGTCGGTGTTCAAGGTGAAATAGAAAATCCTCCGGCAAAAGAAGATGCTCCATACAGACCGGGAGACCATTATCAAATTTCAAAACTTGAGGGTGAAAAACTGGCTATATCTTATTTTAAGGATGGAAAGATAAACGGTGTTGTTGTAAGGCCTGTCGGGATATACGGTCCCGGAGATGATAGATTTTTGAAATTATTCAAGCATATATATAATGGTAATTTCAAGATGATAGGTAAGGGTAAAGCACTGTATCATCTCACCTTTGTTAAAGATTTGGTTAACGGAATAATTCTTGCGAGCGAAGTGGATACAAAATCAGGTGAAATCTATACCCTGGGCGGAAACGAATATCTGCCTTTGTATGAACTTGTTAATTTACTTGGTAAGATAATGGATAAGCCTGTATCAAAATTAAAGATTCCTCTACTGCCCGTTTATATTGTTGCATTTATCTGCGAAATGATATGTCGTCCGTTAGGGATAGAGCCGCCTCTTTTTAGAAGAAGGCTCGACTTTTTTACAAAGGACAGGGCTTTTGATATTTCCAAGGCAAAAAAAGAGCTCGGATACTCTCCTAAAATAGGTATTGAAGAGGGCTTAAAGATTACTTATGATTGGTATAAGGATAATGGCTGGCTTGGTTAAGGAATTGGAAAAATGAAATTATATATTGACGGTCATATACATTTTTATGATAATTTTTCTCCAAAAGTATTTTTTGATTTTGCAGTAAATAATTTTTCCAAGTTTGGTACGGATAAAGCGGATAATAAAGAAAGAAAAAATATTTTAATATTTACCGAGGGCAAGGAAGTCAACTTTTTTAACACCTTTAAGAATAACAAAAATATATACAGTGATATGGACTATAATTTTGTTTCAACTGATGAAGACAATTCTTTATTGATTGAAAAAAACGGCAAAGAATTAATGTATCTAATTCAGGGAAGGCAAATCGTCACCGAAGATAATATAGAAATCTTATCCATTGGCACAACTGAAATCATTGAAGACGGCAAACCTTCAAAAAGCGTAATTGATAAATTGATAAAGGATAAAAAACCGGCTGTAATAGCGTGGGGGGTTGGAAAATGGCTCTTTAAAAGGGAAAAGATAGTTCATAAAATAATTACAGAGAGACAGTCTCCCTATTTATTTATTGGAGATAATAGTGCAAGACCTGTATTTTGGGGGACACCAAAGCTTTATAAATATGCCGTCAAAAAAGGATATAAAATTATCAATGGTTCAGACCCGCTTCCCTTACAGAGCGAAGAACAAAAAGCCGGCTCCTTTGGATTTTCAATAGAGGGCGATTTTGACTGTAAACAACCGGCTAATTCTCTGATAAAATTATTAATGTCAAAAAATGTTGAAATAAAATATTTCGGAAAACGAGACGGAGTAAAGTCTTTTTTTTTAAGACAGTTAAAAATGTTCCTAAAAAAGCATTTAGGATAATTCCTAAAAAAATTTATAACACTCTGAAATTTTTGATTTTTTATCTTATATCGTTTATACTGTAAGCCTTTATTGTTCTTTATAATGGATGTTTAAGGAGAAAAATTATTCAGTTGATAAGTTTAAAAGTTAAGGTTAAAAAAAAAATATTTACGTCTCAGGATACCGGATTTGGTGTATTTAGCGTAATTGACAAAAAAACTTGGGATGAACTTATTATTGTGGGTGATTTATTTGATGTTAATAGCGGAGATGTTTTAAAAGTAACGGGCAATATAACCAAACATAAAAAATTCGGAGAACAATTACAGGTTAAGTCTTTTCAAATTTTATTACCGGATGATAAGAAGGGTATAAAACAGTATTTAATAGACAGAGTAACAGGAATCGGTAAGAAAACCGCCGAAAAAATTGTCGAGCATTTCGGAGAAGATACCTTTAAAATTCTTGAGTCCCAACCGGAGAGTTTAAATCAAATAAAGGGCTTAAGAAAAAGTGTAATTAATGAAATTCAAGAGAACCTGAAAGATAATAAGATTATTCGCGAATTAACTCAACAACTTGCACCTTATAATATAGGTAGAAGTATTATTTCAAAACTATATAAAGAACTTGGCAATAATGTTATTGATATCTTGAAATCCAATCCCTATTATTTAATAAAAACCGTACAGGGTATAGGTTTTAAAATAGCCGATAATATAGCCAAGAGTTATGGAATTGCATTAGATAGTCCCTTCCGAATAAATGCCGGAATTGATTTTATTATGGATGAGAACGAACATCGAAACGGAAATCTCTATATCAATGAAGAGGAATTGATAAAAAAATGTGCTAATTTAACAAATACGTCAAAAGCTGTCATTATAAAAAGCATTGATAATAAAATTGACAGGAATGAACTTATTAGAGAGAAAAATCCGGAAAATATTATTTTAAGTTATGAGACATTTCTTATAGAGAAGGAAATAGCGGGAAGATTAATTGATATGTCTACGAGGCAAAAAAATGACAATGATATTGATGTTGATATAAAAAAATTTTCTTCCAATCTTGAAATTAAATTAGCACCTGAGCAGGAAGAGGCAATAATGTCGGTGTGTAAACAGGGGCTTACAATAATAACAGGTGGTCCCGGAACAGGTAAGACTACAATTATAAGTGTGATAATCGAACTCTTTATGGACAAAAACAAGAAAATAAAGATTGCCGCACCTACGGGAAGAGCAGCTAAAAGAATAGAGGAGACATCGGGCTTTTCAGCTTCAACAATTCATAGATTACTAAAAATTGATCCGGATACGGGTAGATTTGTTTATGATGAGGCAAAACCGCTAAGGGCTGATCTTGTAATTATAGATGAATCTTCAATGATAGATACGTATATATTTTTAGCACTTTTGAGGGCAATTTCAAATAGAACAAAAATCGTCTTCATAGGAGACAGGGATCAATTACCCTCTGTCGGTCCCGGCAATGTTTTACGAGATTTAATTAATAGTGATAAATTCAGCACTATCTTTCTAAAGCGAAATTTCAGGCAGAGCAAGGATAGTCTTATAATAGAAAATGCGTATAGAATTAATACGGGTGAAATGATTATTGCAAAATCATACTCAGATGCTTTGGACTTTGTCTCAATAAACGTATCCGATAATAATATTGTGATTGCAAAAATCATTAATATTATAAAGTACTATAAGGATTATTATAAATTTAACTCATCAAATATACAAATTCTTGTCCCGATGTATAGAGGGGAGGCAGGAATTACTCAAATTAATAATCTTATTCAAAATGAATTCAATGACAACGATTTGTACATAGACAGAGAGACTCTTAAATTAAAAAAATATGATAAAGTTATGCAATTAAAAAATAATTATGAGAAGGATGTCTTTAATGGCGAACAGGGGATTGTACACGGATTTGACGAAAAAAAAGAAACATTATCCGTTGAATTTGATGGTAAAATTATAGAGTACGATATGGATGAGCTTAATGAGTTGACATTATCTTATGCTGTTTCCGTTCATAAGTCTCAAGGCTCCGAGTATGATATGGTCGTTCTTGTTTTATTGCCGTATCATTCCATTATGCTAAACAGAGAAATATTTTATACTGCTGTAACAAGAGCAAAAAAAAAATTATTTTTAATCTCGGATTCTCAAACAATAAAAACGGCAATATCAAATTCATCCCCGACAGATAGAAAAACATTATTGGAGAAAAGATTAAAGGGACTTTAAGTTTAAGGAGATATTTATGAAAGAGAAAAAAAAATGTTATTATTGCGGAAACGATTTAATAAAAAAAGATATTGAGGGAAGGTTAAGATTATTTTGTGAGAATTGCAATGTACCCATATACGAGAATCCAATTCCGGCAACATCGTCTGTGGTACTTGATAGAGACAGCGTATTACTTGTAAAAAGAGATGTTGAGCCTCATAAGGGAGAATGGTGTCTTCCCGGAGGATTTATGGAACTTAATGAAACCCCGGAGGAAAGTTGTCTAAGAGAGTTAAAGGAAGAAACTAATCTTGAGGGTATTAATCCCGTATTACAGGGCGTATATTTAAGTGAAAACCCTCTCTATACGTCAGTAGCTTTAATCGGATATTATATTCAAAATGTAAACGGCAAGTTAAAAGCAGGAGACGATTCAAGTGACGCTAAATTTTTCCGTTTTGATAATCTCCCGAAATTAGCATTTAAAAGTCATCAAAAATTATTAAAGGAAACAATGAAAAACCTATCAATATTTACAACAAAAAAAATAAACAATTTTGGCGGTTATGTTATTACATCAAAGGAACATTTAAAAATAACGGAAGAAGCCTGTAAGGGCGGTGCAAAAATTATTCAGCTAAGAGATAAAAAGAAGACTAAGGATGAACTTCTTGAAATAGCCAAAGAGATGAGAAAGATAACAAGGAGAACAAATACCTTATTAATAATAAATGATTATCTTGATATTGCATTACTTTCCGAAGCTGACGGCGTTCATCTTGGGCAGGATGATTTATCTATTGAATCGGCAAGGAAGTTATCACCCGGAAATTTTATAATAGGTAAATCGACGCACTCTCTTAAACAGGCACTTATTGCAGAAAGAGAGCGTGCTAATTATATAGGGATAGGACCTATATTTCAAACTCCAACCAAGGAACATTATGAACCGATCGGAATTGATGTAGCAAAAAAGGTATTATCACAGGTAAAGATTCCTATTGTTGGTATAGGCGGTATTAATCTTAATAATAGTTATGAGCTAATAAAGATAGGATTTAAAAATATTGCAATGGTAAGGGAATTTCAAGAAAATACTAAAGAAACTATTAAAAATATAAACAGACAGTTGCTATAGACGAAGACTTTTTTATTAAATATAAGTATAAACTTTAAAAAGCATTGATTATTGAGCTAAAAAATATTAAAAATATAAAAAAAAGGTTGAAAATTTGAAGTTTTAGCGGTATAATATTTCATTGTGGGTGGTACTCTCCTTTCTCTCCCTCTCTCTACCTCCCACAATATTTTTTCTTGGTTTTCGCATAACCGAGGGTGCTCTACAGGCAGTAGAGGTCAAATTGAAAATTATTTACGTTCCTCTTTTTTTTTGTGTGTTTTTTTCTATTCTTTTTTTTCATAATACAGATATAAATATTTTAATTGTTTTTATAATGGCAATACTCTTTTTCATTTTTTCAATTACCTCTTATTTGTTCAATAAAATTGGTATTTGCTATATACTCATAGTAATTTCCATCTCTTTATTATTTGCCTTTTACTTCTTAAAAGAAAAACAAAGCTTTTATAAAATTTCAAATTTAACCTTACCTGTTAATTTTTATATAACAGCTTACGGAACGGTATTGGACTTTCCGCAATTGAAGAATAAGGGGCAAGAGAAAAATAATATAACAAAGCTTTTCATTAAAATTAAAACATTGGAATATAAAAAAAAAAGAGTAGCAAAAAAATTTAATGTAAGTGTTAGTGTTATCGGTAAGATTAATAATATCTCAAGAGGAGATACAATAAGAATAAATTTAAAATTATCAAAGCGAATACTATCAAATAATTTTTTTAATAATACTATTAATGATTATTATCTGGCAAATAAAATACATTGGTCGGCATCTTGCAAGTCGGCACAGATGGTAAAAGTTTTATATAAGAATAGATTCTGGTCTATGGTATCAAATTTTCGTACAAGAGTAATAAGTATCTTAGAAAAAAAATATCCGAAAAATTTAAACTCGCATATCAAGAAAAAGGCTTTTATTAAGGCTATTTTACTCGGAGATAAGTCGGATATTAGCAAAACATTAAAAGAAAATTTATTAAATACCGGTATATACCATATCTTTGTTATTTCAGGAGCACATATAGGAATAGTCGCTCTTTTGCTTTTTTATGTACTGCGTATTATAGGAATAAATAAAAAAAACCGGCTCCTTTTTACTGCCCTATCAATAATATTTTATCTCATTATTTCAGGTGGTAATTTACCGGCTCAAAGAGCAGTAATTATGGCTTTAATTATTATAATATCAAAACTTATCTATCAGAAAACAAATATTTATAATGTAATAGCTTGTTCAGGAGTTTTTATAATTTTTATGAATCCCACGGATATTTTAAACCCCGGTTTTATCTTAACTTTTACACTGTCCTTCGGTATAACGGCAGGTCGAGAGTTAATCTTACCGTATATGAAACAAGTCCCTGTATTTACTAAAGAATTAATATCCGCATCTCTCTCGGCATCAATAATTTCTCTACCTCTGTCATTATTTTTTTTTAAGAGATATTCACTTTTAAGTTTTTTTTCGGCAATACTCTTAATTCCTATTGCAACTATTATAATCGGTTTATCCTTTACATTATTGCCCTTAGCATTCTTTCCCGAATTTTTATCAAGATTCATATTATTAATACTTGACCCCCTTCTCTCTATTTTTTATTTTATTATGGACAAAATTCTAAATAAGATTGACCTTACAATTTATCGAGCATCGCCCAATGTATTTTTAATTTTAGTATTTTTAGGTATCTTTGCATTTTTTTCTCTAAAAAAAATCAAGCCAAAGTATAAGACTGCTTTTATGATAATTTTAATAGTCTTTACCGTATATTTCGCATTGCCCGATAAAAAATACAAGACAAACAATCTTGAAACTTTTTTCCTTGATGTAGGACAGGGCGATGCGGAAGTAATAGTTTTTCCCAATGGGAAATCTTTATTAATTGACGGAGGTGGTGTTTATTATTCATCATTTGAAGTTGGTAAAAGAATAGTATTACCATTTCTCTTGCAAAAGAAAATAAAAATTGATTGGATTGCCGTCTCTCATACACATCCAGACCATGTAAGAGGTGTTCTTGAAATAATCAAAATATTGAAGCCGTCCGAGCTGTGGTTGTCTCAAAAATCCGTAAAAGACAGGTATTGGAAGGCATTGATAAATAAGAGTAAAGGTTTAACAAAAATATTATACATTGATTCGACTTTTAAAAGGTATGTTGGTAAATGTAAAATTGAATGTATATATCCTCAAAGAGTAATTAATGAAAGATATGCAAATAATAATAGTTCACAGGTATTAAAAATTTCCGATAAATTCCACTCGTTTTTATTTACAGGAGATATAGAAAAAAAAGCTGAATATCTATTAATAAATTCTATGGGTAAAAAACTTAAGTCAGATGTTTTAAAGGTCCCTCATCACGGTTCAAAAACATCATCAAGTATAAAATTCCTACAATTTGTCTATCCAAAAATAGCCGTATTTTCTTCAAAAAAAAATAATAAATTCGGCTTTCCCCATACTTTGGTTATAAAAAATTATAAAAAAATAAAAACAAAAAATTTATTCACGGCAAAAAACGGAGGTATAAGAATTGTAAGCAAAAGCAATAACCTTTATATTGAAAAGGGAAAATTACGATAATATATCAGTTGTTTAATAATATAAAAAAATTTCACGTAATTATATTTATAATTCGAAGGTATTGTCAATTTTAGTTCCCGATTCTATTAGAAGATATGGAGCACCAACATTTAATATATTATAAAAAAATCTTATTTCCTTTGATACCTTTAGAATACTTAAAAAGAAGGACTCTATTGTCGTTTTTAGGAATAAATGAATTGGCTTATTTATGTTTCCGTCAACAAACTCGTATCCATAGGCAGAAAAAACATACTTATCACCCTCTACTTGCATTAATTTAACAAGAGATATTAGAATTCCTCTTTCTCCGTCGGATAATAATTTAGAAAATGGAAAAGTAGATGGTTTTATATATAAATTGGTAAATTTAATCTCCGGGAAAATTGATTTTTGACTTCTAAATCCATTTCCTGTCGTTATTGATTGATTTTCAAAACTATTCTGTATATTTGAGATTCTATTTCTAATAAATCCTTTTTCTATAAGATATGTCTCAGTACTCTGTATTCCCTCGTCATCAAAGGGGACAGAATTACTTTGATTGTCAAATAATGGATTGTCTATAATTGAAAGAGCCTGTGGGAAATTAATGCTTTTAAGTCTCTTTTCTGAATTCGATTTAAAATATGTTGAGAATTCTCTTAAAATAGTTGATGAGGCTTCGGGAGACAATAATAAATGTTTAACCAAACCGGAGAATTTATTGTTTTCGGTAAGAGAACTAAGAAGATTGTAAGCTCTGGATACAATTTTATCGGGATTGAACTGTGAAAAAAAAGGTTTACTGTCTACAATTTCTATAAGATTATTTTTTAAGGAAAAAAGTATTTTTAAATTAAATGCTGTTTTTCTGTACTTTACCTTAAGTTTATGTTGCTCATACATCATAGTATTAGTAAAGTAAACTTTTTTTAGCATCTTTGAGAAACTGATATCTTTAATTTTTAAGCCCTTAAACGAGGCAATTTGTGTTTCAAATAATTTTTCTTTTAATTCATTAAAATACAAATCATTTATTTCGTTAAATTTATTATCATAAATATTTATATCTATTTCCCCGACTTTATCCGGTAAATGTGAGGCAAAATTTTTCTTATTATCAGGGACATATGCCGAGTACATTGTGTGAAAATATTCTCTAAGCTTATAAATATCAGCTGTTGAAACGGTAAAGCCTAATGGAGCACCGGTTTCTCTAAATGCTCTTATTACCAACCTATCGGTATTTATTGTTTGTTCGGATTGGATATTACCCTGTCTAATAAATACGGTTTTTTCAGTTTTTTTTCTAAATACTTCCGTTGTTGAAAAGCCTGTTTTTCTACCCTCTTCTAAAATTTTATCGACCATATTTATGTCTCCGAAATAATAATACCCTCTACTTTTACAGTAGGTTGTCCAACTCTTACATTAAGAGTTTGTCCGTTTTTATAACAGTAAGAGACCCCTCTGTCATATCTAAAATTATTTCCAATCATTGTAATTGAATTAAGGACTTCTCTTATATTGCCCCTTATAATAATTGATCCGAGCGGTGCTGTTATACGACCCTTTTCTATAAGGTAGGACTCTTTAACGGATAAAGAAAATGTATTATTTGCAAAAAAAACCTTTCCCTCGTCAAATTCTTTAACAAAAACACCATAATTAACAGATTCTATAATATCATTATGATTAAATTTTCCGGGTTTTATAAACAAGGAATGCATTCTCGGTTGATATAATTTGGTAAAGTCTTCAACTCTTGCATATCCTGCACTATTTAATTGAAGTATATCTTTATGAAAATTATCCGACAAAATTCCATTTAACCTTCCATCTGTGATGAGTTCTTTGGTATTTATTACAGAGCCTTCATCATCTGAACTCAATCCTGCGAAAAATAAGTCTTTGCCATCAAATGTATTTACAGTTAAAGCTTTTGGAAATATTTCCTCTCCTATATTATTTATTGAAAAGGGTGATAATTTCTGTACAATATAGTCCGCTTCCAACGAGTGCCCTATAATTTCGTGAAACAAAATACCTCCATCGCCGGAATCCAGAACTATTGGGACTTTGTCTTTGAATCTTATTTTTTTAGCATCTCTATTATTATTAACAATATCTTTTAATCTGAATGTAAGCCCGTCTCTGTTTATTTTTGAAAAATCCGTGCTACCAACACCAAGCTCAATAGTTTTAGAATTGGCAAATAATTTAAAATTAATACTATGACTGAAATGATTAAAGATGTTTTTTTTACATTGAGAGTCTTTATCAATTACATACCTGTTAATAGATTTATTTTTTGAAATTAACTCCCATTTATATAGACCTAATTTTTCAAGCGTATCTAAGAGTAATTGATTATCTCTTAATATTTTACCTGCCATAAATTGTGTTTTGTTTATTTTATCAAAGGTAATATTGGCTTTATTTGTATGAATATACTCTTCTACTTGGTTAATGGTGGCAAATTCTTTAGATTCGGAGATAATTTCAGTTGAATTTATGCTGTTTTTTAAAAGTCCTTTTCTGCTGTTCAGAGCAAAAATTTTTTGACCTGACGAAGATATGGAAAACCGATGCTGATGTGTGTAATCGATTAATAAAGTTTCTTTTTTTTTTCTCAATCAATATTTTATATAAAAACGATGTAAAAAGCAATTGACTATAGATAATTTATATGTTAAAAACTTAAATAAATTTGATCTTTGTATTAAAAATTTTAAGTAAATAAGAAGGGGGACATTATGTCAAGTAGAACTATTGTGATAATGCCGGGAGACGGTATTGGTAAGACGGTATTACCAGAAGCTTTAAGAGTGTTGGACGCTGCCGGTTTTAATGCCGAATATGTACATGCGGATATTGGTTGGGATTTTTGGTGTAAAGAGGGTAATCCGTTACCTGATAGGACTTTAAAACTGTTAGAAAAGCATAAGATTGCGCTTTTTGGTGCCATTACATCTAAACCGAAGGCTGAGGCAGCAGAAGAATTGTCTCCTGAACTAAAGGATAAGGGATATGTATATTTTAGCCCGATAGTTGGATTAAGACAACATTTTAATCTTGATATTTGTACCAGACCCTGTAAAACTTTTAAGGGAAATCCTTTGAATTTTATAAGAAAGGGAAAGGGTAATAGTATTGAAGAGCCTGAGGTTGATGTTGTAGTCTTCAGACAAAATACCGAAGGACTGTATGGTGGTGTCGAATGGACAAATCCTCCCGAGGATGTCTATAAGGCATTAAACACGCATCCTAAAATGAAAAATTTCAAAGATACGCCTAAGGAAGAGTTATCCGTATCTACAAGAATATTTACAAAAAAGGCAACAGAAAGAATTTTAAGGGCAGCCTTTGAGTATGCTAAAAATTACGGATATAAATCCGTTACCCTATGTGAAAAGCCAAATGTTATAAGAGAAACATCCGGCATGATGTTAACTGTTGCGAAAAAAATGCAAAAGGAGTATCCGGGAATTGATTTATGGAATACAAATATAGATGCACAGATGATGTGGTTGACAAAAAATCCTGAAACCTATGGCGTATTAGTCAGCGGTAATATGTTTGGAGATATTGTCTCAGATGGATTTGCCGGTCTCGTAGGTGGTTTAGGTTTTGCCTGCTCGGCAAATATTGGAGAAGAGGTTGCTATCTTTGAACCGACTCACGGCTCCGCACCAAAGTATGAAAAATTTGAGAATTCAATAGTTAATCCGATTGCAATGATACTCTCATCCTGCATGATGCTCGATCATATCGGTGAAAAATCAATAGCAACAAAGATAAGAAATTCCGTAGCAAAGGTAATTGAGAATGGGAAAGTTATGGCTTACGATATGTTAAAACTAAGAGGTACTCAAGAGGTACTGAAACAGGGTGCGGCATCCACAACAGAGATGACTGATGAAATTATTAGAAATCTTTAATTGAGAGTAAAAAATGGAATTATTTTTTAAAGATAAGTTTAAAACTGTTCTCGATAAAATAAAGAGTAAAGAATTAATAGAGCAAACTGTTAATGCATGGGTAATGTCAGCTAAAGAGGGTGGATGGAGTATGTCTGAAATTGAAAATATCCCATTTACCTTGCTTACGGAGACAGAGGGTATAACATTGATTGAGCATACTCTTGCCGTTACTTTCGGAGCTGAGGGACTTGCCAAGGCATTATTAAATAATTATGCAAAAATGCCGTTTGAAATTGATTTTGACCTGATATATGCAGGAGGCTTATTACATGATGTTGGGAAATTGACAGAGATAGAGCTTGTAAACGGCAAATATCAGAAGAGTTTTATTGGTAAATGTGCAAGACATCCCGTATCGGGAGCTATTATAGTGGCAAAATTAGGTATGTCCAATGAAATAATAAATATTATAGCCAATCATGCAAAAGAGGGTGAAGGCAGACCGCAGAGAATTGAAACGGTTCTAATACATCAGGCGGATTTTGCAACATTTAATCCTATGGTAATGAAAACAAAGGGATTATTGATAGAATAGGAGAATAATATGAATGCAATGACATTTATTGAAAATATTTTAAGTAAGCATTCCGGCAATAATATTGTGAAACCCGGCGATATTGTTGATGTTAAAATAGACGTAAGAGTAGCAAGAGATTTTGGAGGTCCAAACGTTGTAAAGAATATTATAGATAATAATTTAACCCTTGATGACCCGTCAAAAACTTTTTTTACCTTTGATACCAATCCTACAGGCTCAGATCAAAAATATGCGGAAAATCAACAAATATGTAGGAATTTTGCAAGGGAAAGAGGGGTGAAAATATTTGATATAAATGTAGGTATAGGTACGCACCTTGTTTTTGAAAAAGGTATTGCCGTACCGGGCTCAACGATTGTTTCTACGGATTCTCATGCAAATATACTCGGTGCAATAGGGGCATTTGGACAAGGAATGGGAGATAAAGACATTACGGCTACATTTGTAAATGGCTCCGTATGGTTTAAGGTTCCTAAATCAGTAAAACTAACTCTTAACGGTAAAAGACCGAAGAAAATTGCGGCAAAAGATATTGTATTAAATTTGCTTAATAGATTCGGAGCCAATCAATTACTCGGTTACTCAATAGAAATATACGGAGATGAAGTTGATAAGATGAGTCTTGACGAAAGGATAACCGTATCATCAATGGCAACTGAAATGGGAGCAATAGCAGTTTTATTTACTCCTTCCGAAGATATTATTAAATTTTGTGAAGAACGCTCGGGGAGAGCTTTTGAAATTGTAAAAGCTGGTGATAATGCAAAGTACGCAAAGGAATTTACACTTGATATTTCCAAGTTTAAACAGATGCTTTCAAGACCGGGACATCCCGAAGATACTGTTGAAATTCAGAAATTTTACGGTAAGAAAATTGATTCCGCATTTATTGGAAGTTGTACAAACGGAAGATACGAGGATATGAAAGTCGCTGCCGAGATATTAAAGAATAAAAAAGTCGCACCGGGCGTTGTACTAAAAATAGTCCCATCAACCGATGAAATATGGAATAAATGTCTCGATGACGGCATAATAAAAATATTCAAGGAGGCAGGAGCACTTGTTGGTAATGCGGGTTGTGCAGGTTGTGCCGCCGGACAAATAGGTCAAAACGGTACTGGTGAGGTTACAATTAGCACGGGTAATAGAAACTTTGCCGGCAAGCAGGGAAAGGGATATGTTTATCTTGCCTCTCCGGCTGATGCTGCTGCTTCGGCTATTGCGGGAGTTGTGACCACTGTTGATAATATTCCCAAAGAGCCTGTTTTATTTGAAAAGAGCGATACAAATGTAATAAAAGAAAATAAGAAAAAATCATTCGACAAGGTAGAAAGAAAAGATATAATAGAGGGTAAGATTTGGATAATTGAGAAGGATGATATAGATACCGATATGATATTTCACAATAAGTATTTGGCAATTACCGATATTAACGAAATGGGACAGTTTACATTTGATAATTTAGAGGGATGGAAGGATTATGCCAAGAAATCTCAAGCCGGCGATATAATTATTACGGGGAAAAATTTCGGTGCGGGCAGTTCGAGACAACAGGCTGTTGACTGTTTTAAATCTTTAAAAAATCAATCAATACTCGCCAAATCATTCGGAGCAATATACGAGAGAAATGCAATAAATGCAGCCTTTCCCGTATTAAAATATGAAGGCCTTAGTAAGCTTGAACTTAAAAACAGAGATACGGTGAGAGTTGACTTGGTTAATGGAATGATTACCAATCTCAATAATAATAAGTCTGAAAAAATTGAAAAATTTTCAAAAGTACAGATGGACATATATAAAAGAGGTGGCTTATTAAATAATTAGGGATATTAATACAATATAAAATATTTGCATTTAAAGTATCAAATTCAGACAAATTTTTTTATTAATCAAGCTATGAAGTGTTCTGTGGTGTTGCAAGATTAATATAAATTATGTAAAATATGTAATGAAAAGGAGGAATCTTGATTACAGAGTATGAAATTGATGCTTTTCAGGTTGAGACTGATAAAATTTTGAGAGAGTACTGCCTAATAAATATAGAAAACACACAAAATAGAATAGCAACGCTAAAGAGTCAGATAAAAAAAATGTCAAAAGAGGATATGGGAAGGCAAGTATCGATGGAACTACTGGAGAGAAGCAAAAATGAGTTAAAGGTTTACATCGACGAGCTACAATATCTCAATAACGTAAAAAAGTAACAAAATAAGTCTAAATTTCTAATAGTTTCTCTACTGTATGTTTTAAACTTTGTGCTATAAGTGGTGTTGTTGCTATTATGCCGGAGTTTTCTTTTAAAGTTTCACCCTTACCAAAATCTAATTTTTCCCCGTTAATGTCTGTTACAATTCCGCCTGCTTCTTCTACAATAATACTTCCCGCAGCATGATCCCAAATTTTTTCTTTATAATCGGGATTGTTTTTATTTGGAATTCGCAAATATATTTCAGCCTCTCCTGATGCAACTAATCCGTACTTCACCTGACTATCCATCTGCAATGAGGGTATAGTTATGCCAAGTTCATCTGCAATCTTTTTTTGAAGTTTCAAATTACCATGTGCGGATTCATAACTTTGAATAAACCTCATATCAGAGGGCTTTGATTTTTTTGACACTTCTATTTGTTTTCGTTTACCGGATGATAAATTATATAAAGATGTTCCCTCGCCTTTAACCGCATATATTATATAACCACTATCATTTATATCATTTTTAAATTTTAGATTCGGGCAACCTAATATACCGATCTTAACATTACCATTCTCAATTAAGCCCAATGCAATAACAAACTGTTCGCCTCTTAAAAAACCTTTTGTGCCGTCTATTGGATCTAATGTCCAGAAAAGCTCCGACGATGAAGCCCCACCAAGATCAATACTCTCAAATAAATTATCTCTTGACAGTATTTTTGAGATATCATCCTCTTTCTCAATATATGAGTATATTTTTTCAAGAATTGATATATTTTCTTTGTTGTTTAATGCCTTTGAATCCTCTTCGCCAACTATTGGGATATCAGGAAGTTGTTCATTTAATATACGACAAATAATTGCTTGCGATGAAAAGTCAGCTATGGTAACAGGGCTTTTATCCAATTTTGTTATGGTTTCTTTACCTGACAATTCCTTTTGAATTTTTTTTACCAAGGGCATTGCTATTTTAACTGCTTCTATTCCTATTTCAAGTCTCTTAGAATACATTAATCCTCCATTTTTAAACAATTTATACTATCGTAACAAATATGTAATTGTCAACTCATTTTATTGATTATTACCTTTATATTAAAATTTTTAAAATTTCACACATAGATTAAAGCTGATATCCGGACTTGTGTCAAAAGGTGCAAAATCTTCTAAAATCAAGAACTCTATTTTATTACTAATTTTATAACCTAATTGAATTTGATATGCATTTGCCGAGGACTCACTATATACCAAGGGTGATGTTTTAAAAATAAATCCGGTAAGAAATCTCTTATAAGTGACCCTTAGTTCTGTAAAAAATGTCTTTGACTTTAATTCAACATCAGCAAACCATTCGGGAGTTTTAAACCAAGAAAGATAATTGGAAAAATCAAGTCTAAAGTTATCTGTATTATATGTAAAAATAAGCCCTGTTGTTAAAAAAGCTTTATCGGAAGATAAACCCGGCTTGGATTTTACGGGAATTCCCAAGGCAATCCTTGTTTTAATATTGAAATTATCTTCTGATAAAACATTTGTTAACAGCGACAATATTATAGGCGACATTGTTCCA
>CAYOTE010000029.1:0-16386 GCA_964406785.1 uncultured Clostridia bacterium | reverse complement strand
TATTAAGGTAAAGAATCATGTTTATAATATATTTACTAAAGTTGAAATAAAAAACCGAAGTGATATAATATTATTTTTCAAATCTACACAAAAAATAAACAAAAAAAAATAGGAAAAAGTCCTGTTTTATAAAAACAGGTAAAAAGGCCATTGGAAAATTGTTGAAATATGATTAACATACTTTTTTAATTGAATTAAATGGAGATTTTTATGATTTTAAAAAAAAGTTTTAATTGTGTCTTTTTGTCTTTTTTTTTAATAATTTTTTCAAGTTGCAATCCAAAATCATCTGTACCGGTTATTAACGAAGTTCCTCATAAGTCGCCTTTGATAAGAGATGATAGTGAGGCACCGGTAACTATACATTACGGTTTAAATGATAGTAACAGTAATAGTTGGGTGCAACGTAATGGTAAAGATACTATTGGAATTGTATATTTTAAACTTAATCAAAAAGCTACGAGTGGAAATCTAATTTATAAAACTATTCAAATAAACGGAGCAGAAAACGAAGAAATAGTAACAAGTGGTTCTCATTTGGAGATTTCAGTTCTTTTATTTGATACTGAAAACCATCCGCATATTTTTGTTGCAAAGTCTAATGAAAATAATCAACATATCTTGCATTTTTATAAAACTAATGGGAATAAATGGAAAAAAGAAATCTCATTTTCTTTTGAAAATGAAGGTGGTAAGTATATTTATGAACTTTCAGCTGCACTCGGTAAAAATAATACGTACCATTTATTAATATTAAAAACACGTTCCAATCCGGATTCTGCCGATTATTTTTATTCATATAGAAATAGCCATCTTTATCATCTTTATTTTGCTGAACAAAAATGGAATAAGTCACTTATTCATAGCTATGATACCTTCTATACACTTGATGAATATTCAAAGGCTTTTCGGCGTCAAGACATTGCTGTTGATTATGATGGGAATGTTCATGTCGTTTTTGGTGAAGAGCTTGACAGTTTATCAGATTATTCGTCTTCTCGTTTATGTTATGCAAATAATAGCACAGGAAAGTGGGAAATAGAAAACGCTATTATTCCTGCTGAAGGAACAAGAGATTCAGCCGGTTGGTATCCTTCTATTGCCATAAAAAGAAATGGAAATCCTGTCATTTCATGTACTTATATAGCCAGAGTTAAAGCCGGTTCAGCTATGAATGCACGTCTTCTGTATATAGAACGATTGGATGTGGAAAACTGGGTTAAAACCATCATAGCCAAATCTGATGACGGTTATTATGGAACCGATGGAAGAAATTATACCGGTGCTTTATCTCATTTGGTTATAGATAGTGATGATATACCTCATATTATTTTTTCTGATATAGCGTCTTCTCACAATTCTTCTGGAATAAATTATTTCAATATAGGAAATATTCGCTATGCAACGTATAAAAATAATAAATGGATTATAAAAACTGTTTATCATCAACCAAAACCGAATAATTTTTTTAAGGCTAAAGAAATGTATGGACAATGCCTGTCTATTTCAAATAACGGGAAAAATATTTCTGTACTGGGGCAGGAATTAATTACATATTCCGAAAACAATTATTTTTTAAAATTAGTTTCTCTGACTTTAACGCTTTGAATTCTTATCCTCTTATACAATATATGAAATATACCTAATACGGGTATTAGAGTCTTTGTTTCATATACTGTCTTTTTTTGTAGATGATATAAAGTGGAAAAACTGAGATTTTTTATTATTATTCATATTTAATATTAGTCGGAGGTGAGAAATGAGAAGACTAAAGTATTTTTTAATTATTTTATTAAGTGTTTTATTTGTTTATTCTTGCAATCCAAATACAGGGAATTCAACTGGTGATAATCAAAATACGGAAAACAATGAGAACAATGACAATAATGAATCGTCCGAAAAGGCAATTATAATAAATCATAATTCAATAAATCTTGCAAAGGTACCGGAGGAGTGGATAGTTAAAGCTAAAGAAAAATTTAAAATTGCCTATTCTCATACCTCTCACGGTAGTCAAATAGTAACGGGTATGAAAGCTTTAAGTTCATATTCAGACAGTTCAGTATCGCTGAAAAATGTTGTAGCTTCTTTGCCGATAAGTTTTACGTATTCAAGTTGGGGGTTTGCAACAGGTGTTTTTTTCGCTGATTATTGGGGCGATGAAGCTGAGGGATATGATCTTGGACATAACGGAGATCTTACCTGGAGTAATGCAACAAAAATGCTTTTAAGTAGAAACGGAAATGATAGGAATGTTGTTATGTGGTCTTGGTGTGGCGGTGTTAGTGATAATGACGAGCGGGGAATAAAAGCATATCTTGATGCTATGAATAAACTGGAAAAGGATTATCCCGATATTAAATTTATATATATGACAGGTCATCTTGACGGTACGGGCGTTAACGGTAATCTTCATAAACGAAATGAACAGATAAGGATTTATTGTGAAAAAAACGGAAAAATACTCTTTGATTTTGCAGATATAGAGAGTTATGACCCGAACGGGAAGTATTTTCTCGATAGAGGAGCCGATGACGGCTGTAATTATGATAGCGGTAATTGGGCAGAGCAATGGATCGGTGCAAATAGCGACAGTGAACTCGCAAGGCTTGCAAAATCGGGTAATTGTGAGGAGTGTGCACATTCTCAGAGGTTAAATTGTATAATGAAAGGTAGGGCGTTTTGGTATATGATGGCAAGAATGGCAGGTTGGAATGGAAATTAGAATGGGCTTATTGGGGATTGCAGTAGGTTTTGATTAAAATTTCAGGAAGTTTTTGGCTTTTGAATATTATTGTACTTTATGTTATATTTTTCTATGAGTGAAAAAGTTTATTTTATTAAAATTGAAGATAATGAGAGGGATGATGTTATTGCTGCTAAGCTAATAAAAGTATTGACATCAAGAAAATTATTATCCTTTATAAAACCTAAGAATATTGTTGCAGTGAAAACTCATTTTGGTGAAAAAGATGCCAAGGGTTATGTCAGACCCATAGTGTTAAAAGAGCTTGGTGAACTTATTAAGACTATGGATGCCAAACCCTTTTTGACTGAGACTTCAACCTTATATAGGGGACAGCGTTCCAATGCCATAGACCATATCAACTTGGCGTATTCTCATGGTTTTACCTTTGGTAATACGGGTATGCCTATAATAATGGCAGACGGTTTATTTGGTGATGACGAAGTCAGCATATCAATTGACGGGGAAATATTTAAAGAGGTTAACATTGCATCTCAAATTGAGAAGTCACAGGCACTTATTCTTGTATCTCATTTCACCGGTCATATTGTTGCAGGATTTGGAGCAACAATAAAAAACCTTGGGATGGGTTGTGTTAGTAGAAGAGGTAAATTAATTCAACATTCAACTGCCAAGCCGTCAATTAAAATAAGTAAGTGTACGGGTTGTGGAACTTGTGTTAAGTGGTGTCCCAAAGACGCTATTACCATTAATGATGGTAAGGCTACTATAAAAAATAGTTTATGTATAGGTTGTGGTGAGTGTCTTGCTGTTTGTAATTATGACGCAGTTGGATTTAACTGGTCTGAAACTTATGAAAATCTTCAAAAAAAAATAGCGGAGCATGCACTCGGCGTGGTAAAAAATAAAATTGGGAAAGTTTTATATATTAACTTTATGAACAGAATATCAAAAGAATGTGATTGTATGAGTAAATATGAAAAAATATCAAAAGATATAGGGGTTTTAGTATCAACTGATCCGGTAGCTGTCGATAAGGCTTCATTGGATATGTTTTTAAAATATACAGGTGTTAATATCAATGAAATGTCGTATGATATCCCATATAAAATTCAAGTTGAACACGGTGAAAAGATAGGATTGGGAAAGCTTAAATATGATTTAATTGAATTATAATAATACTTTTATCATACATTATAAACTACCGGTTAAACTGTTTAAAACTTGACTTTTTTGCTGTTTTAATGTATCTTTTGTGATTAGATAGCAATTAGATAGCGGAGTTAATCATGAAAGAATATATAGGACAATTGGTTTCAAAGGGATTAAAGTATGGCATTATTGTATCAAGATTTAATAGTTTTATTACTGACAGGCTATTAGATGGAGCTGTTGACGCATTATCACGAAGTGGCGTTTCGGACAGTGAGATTGAAGTTTATAGAGTACCGGGAGCATTTGAAATACCTGTAACGGCAAAGAAAATAATAGAGAGTAAAAAGTACGATGCAATTATTTGTCTTGGTGCTGTTATAAGGGGTGAAACGCCTCATTTTGATTTTGTTGCAAATGAAGTAACCAAGGGAATTGCACAGCTAAATTTGGAATACGCAATACCCATATCTTATGGAATTATTACTGCAGATAACACTGATCAGGCTGTTGAAAGAGCTGGTAATAAGATGGGTAATAAGGGTTTTTCTGCCGCTCAATCTGCAATAGAATTATTGAATTTATTTAAGAACTCGAATATTTAATATATACTAATGTTTAGAATAAAATTTTGTAGAGAGATAGTATTGAAATTGCTTTTTCAAGCTGATATTATGGGTATAGATAATTGTGACAGTGCTCTTATGTTGGAGGAAGGCAAGCCTTTTTTTAAGGGTTTGACTGACGATGAGTCTAATTTTGTTAAAAAGACTTTAGATACGTTTTGGGATAATAAACTTGAAATTGATAATAAGATATCGAAAAACCTTATAGGATGGAAGATAGAAAGATTAAGTCTTGTTGATAGAAATCTCATAAGAATGGGAATATGTGAATCTTACGAAAACAGTCAAAAAGCTGTTATAATTGATGATATCATTAGAATTGCCAAAAAATATGGTGAAGAGGACTCATATAAAATAATTAATGCGGTTCTCGATAAGGTCTTTTAAATGCAAACAATTTTTTTGATTTTTCTTTTGATTTCTCCTATCAAGCATGTGGAGTTACTTGAAATACAAATAAATACTAATCAAAAAAGTATATTTAAAAATTATTCTAATGATAATTTTAAACAGATATTGAATATTAACAAAAATGTAATTGAGATAAAAACAGAGAGTTCGAACTACAAACAATTGGATTTAAACTTTAGAGTAATTCCCAACGAGGCTTATATTAAAAAACTTTCGAAAGAACTTAAAAAAGCGGTGTATTCCGTAATAAACGGTTCATATACTCTTAATGATTATATGGTTAATATATCGAATTTTTTACGAAAAAAGATAAAATATTCATTAGAAAATATTCCGCAAACGCCTGAATCCGTTATCGTAAACAAAAAAGCTCATTGTGTCGGCTTTTCCAATTTAACGAAAGTGCTTTTACGGTGTATAGGAGTTAACTCTAAGATTGTTCAAGGCTTTTATCTTAAAAAGAACAAAGAAAAAATTATACCTATTTCTCATAAGTGGGTTGAGATAGAGTTAGATAACGGTTATCTTTATTTTTACGATCCTCAGTATCAAAAATTTTCATCAAACTACGTTGTTGTTGATGATTCTATTATCTTTTCAAGGGTAAAAAAATTTAAAATAAAACTAATTAAATATATAAAAAAAATGACTAATTAAGAGGTAAAAATGGAAGAACATATGAAGGTAAGGCTTGAAAAATTAGGTAAATTAGAAGAATTAGGAGTTGTCGTTTATCCTTATAATTTCGATAAATCACATAAATTCAGAGAAATTATTACTAAATTTAAAGACTATTCAAAAGATAGTTTGGAAAAAGAAGAAGGTATATTTAAAATAGCCGGTAGAATTGTTGCTATGAGAAAAATGGGTAAGAGTGCCTTTATTCATCTCTTTGACGGAGAGGAAAAACTTCAAATATATATAAGAAAAGACAGAATCTCCGAAAATGAATTCTTAACTTATAAACTTTTAGATATTGGTGATATTATAGGTGTTTCTGGGAAATTGTTTATTACACAGACAGGCGAATTAACGGCTCAAGTTGAAAAGCTTACTTTTTTAACAAAGTCGTTTCACCCCTTGCCGGAGAAATTTCATGGACTTGTAGATAAGGAACAGAGATATAGAAAGAGGTATCTTGACTTAATTATGAACGAAAACTCAAGAAAGAATTTTGAACTTCGTTCACTTATAATACAAGAGATAAGAATATTTTTCTATGAGAAAGGTTATAGAGAGGTTGAAACACCTATGATGCAGTCAAAGCCGGGTGGTGCTTCGGCAAAACCGTTCACAACTCATCATAATGCCTTGGATATAGAACTTTATTTGAGAATTGCTCCTGAATTATATCTTAAACGATTAATGGTTGGAGGAATGGAAAAAATTTTTGAGATAAATAGAAATTTTAGAAATGAGGGAATTTCAATGATGCATAATCCCGAATTTACTATGATTGAATTTTATCAATTATACAAGGATTTTAATTATTATATGGCATTAACCGAAGAGATATTCTCAATTCTCAGTGATAAATTTCTTGTTGGAAGAGATGGAAAGATAAATTATAATGACAATGAAATTTCTTTAAAGGCTCCGTTTAAAAGAGTTAAGTTTATGGAGTTAATTGTTGACAATTCAGATATAAGTATTGATGATTTATGGGATGAAGAAAAATTGAAAAAATATATTCAAGATAAACATCCTGACGAAGAGATGCCGCCTACATACGGTAAAATGCTTGAGTTTATGTTTGACTTTTACGGGGAAAAACACCTAATAGAGCCAACCTTTGTAACCTATTATCCTAAAGAGATATCTCCATTATCAAAAGTTTCAAGACTTGATAAGAGAGAAACAGAAAGATTTGAACTCTTTATTGCAGGAATGGAAATTGCCAATGGATTTTCCGAGTTAAATGATCCTATTGACCAGAGAAGTAGATTTGAATCCCAGATGAAGGATAGGGATGCCGGCGATGATGAAGCTCAACCAATTGATGAAGACTTTTTAAATGCATTGGAACACGGAATGGCACCGGCAGCGGGCGAGGGAATGGGAATTGATAGACTTGTTATGCTATTTTCAGAAGCCGTTTCAATTAAAGAGGTAATCCTTTTCCCCTTATTAAGACCGGAGAGTGCTGAAAAACAAAATAAAACTAAATAAAACTAAATGAAGTTTGAGTTTTTTATAGCCAAAAGATATTTAAGCAAGGGCGAAAAGAAATCTTTTGTATCTGTAATTTCCGTTGTTTCAATAATGGGAATTACAATTGGCGTTGCCGCTTTAATCATTGCACTTGCATTAATAAGCGGTTTCCAACTTGATATAAGAGGTCGTTTATTGGATTCAACCTCACATATAATGATAATTTGTGATGAGAGTGCTGATTATCAGGCTATAATTGACGAGTTGAATAATAGCTTTCCTGAAATAGAGTCTATGTCTCCCATTGTATATGGCACAATTTTACTCAAGGGTTTACCTAAAAACGGAACGGGTGTTTTATTGAGAGGTGTAAAATTAGGGAAGAACGACGATAATCTCATAAAAAAGCTAAAAAAAAGTAAATCCTCAGGCGATAATCTCTTTTACGATTATGAACTATTGTCAAAAGAGTATGTCGGTGATATGCCCAATGGAAAAAATGATTTATTGGTAGGCAATGAAATTGCAAAAAGATTAAAGGTTGGTGTAGGAGATAAACTCACCGCTATTATTCCAAGGTTGACTCTTTCTCCAAACGGTTTAATTCCAAGAATTCGCAAAATGAAGGTTACGGGAATATTCAAATCGGGACTTTATGAGATAGATAACGGAACTGTCTTAACTAATCTGCAAACGGCTCAGAAACTTTTTGGGTATAAAAACAGAGTAAGTTTAATTCAAATATTTATTAAAGATATTTTTAACGCTGAAAAATTAGCACATAAAATAACAAAAAACAAAAAATTAAGAAATCTTGTTAGTTTTATTGAATCAAATGTTGTTACATGGAAGGATATGAATGCCTCTTTATTTTCAGCATTGGAGTTTGAAAAGACAATACTGTTTTTTACATTAACTTTGATAATAATTGTTGCATCATTAAATATAATAGCCGGACTTATTCTTCTTGTTATTCAAAAGATGAAAGATATCGGAATATTATTATCCTACGGAGCGAGTCCGAAAATAATTAGAAATATATTTTTTATTCAAGGTGGTATAATTGGAATTGTCGGCACATTTATAGGCACATTGATAGGTACGAGTTTTTGTTATATTGCCAATAAATTTGAACTGTTTAAGATTCCTTCCGATATTTATCAGATGGGACATGTAAATTTCAATACCAATATACGAGATGTTATGCTTGTAATTATCGTTTCTCTTATTATAAGTTTTACCGCAACAATTATACCTTCTCTAAAAGCCTCAAAAATAAATGTCATTGATGCAGTAAAAAACGAATAAATCATTCAATTTAACAATAAAGTATTGACAAGACATATTTTGTTAAGTATTATATAATTTTGCATTTAGCTATTTTTCGCTATTTCATTTAAGGAGATATCATAATATGGGGAATAAAATATCAGATAAAGATAAGTTGAAAAAAATAAGTTTAAGAGTTATTCGACGAATTTCATTTTATTATGAAGCATTATTAAAGCTACAACTTGATGATGATGATTATGTTTCATCAAAAAAACTGGAAGCTGTTACTGGAGTCGCTTGCAATCAAATAAGACAGGACTTGTTCTATTTCAATATATCAATAGGAAAACAAAAAAAAGGATATCAGGTAAAAAAATTAAATCAAGAACTAAAAAGTGTACTATCCGTAGATACGGGTGCTAAAGTAATTATAATAGGAGCAGGACGTCTTGGAAGGGCTTTAGCGGAATATAAATTATTTAAAGTAAGGAATATATTTGTTTCGGCGTTATTTGATAATAAAAAGAAATTAATTGGCAAACATATAGATATGAACGGTTCTACTGCTGAAATTATTAACATTAAAAAATTAGATAGTTATTTAAATGAACATAAGGAGATTAAGATAGCTTTACTTGCTATACCTGATACTGTTGCACAGGGTATGTTAGACCGATTAATTAAGTTAGGTATCAAGGGTGTTGTTAATTTTGCACCTAAAATTTTAAGAGTACCCAAAGATATGGACGATGTTTATGTGGTAAATGACTGTATCGGGGCTTCGCTTTATAAAATAGTATATCAAATATACAGACTTTAAAGATTAAGCTCATTTAAGTTCTGTTCAAAGGTTAATTTATTGTATTTTACCTTGTGTGATTCTATTTGTGGATCTATTCAGAATATCTTTCCCGGATTGAGAAGGTTCTCGGGATCAAATGCTTTTTTTATATTTTTCAATATATTTAGTTCGGTATTGTTAAATTGGAATGACATAAAATCCTTTTTTGATAGCCCTATACCATGTTCACCGGAAATAGAACCACCGCATTCAACTATGTACTCGAATATTTTTCCCAAGGCAATATTTGCTCTTCCCATTTCGTCATCATCATCAGGGTCAACCATAATATTCGTATGAATATTACCGTCACCAAAATGACCGAATAATACTATTAGTAGATTGAGTTCTTTAGCCAGATTATTTATAAATTTAACCGTATCGGGTATTTTATACACGGGAACAACTATATCTTCATTAATTTTTTTAGGTTTTAATTTAGCTATTGCAGGTGAAATATTTCTTCGTAATTCCCAAATAAGAGCCTCTTGTTTCAAATTATCGGCAAACATATAAAATAAAATAGAATCATTATTAAGAAGATTTAATATTTTTTTTTTCCGATACCTCACATCTTCAAGATTACCGTCAAGTTCAATTATTAAAGAGGCATTAACTTTCTTATCAAGAGATATTTCAAGATAATTACACGCAGCCTCCATTGAGGATCTATCCATAAATTCAAGTACAGATGGTGATATACCGCTATTGATAATTAAATTTATAAATTCAGCGCCGGTTTGTAAGGAGTTAAAATCAACTCTTAAAAGTTCCTTTTTTTCAGGCAATGGAATTAATCTTATAATAATTTTTGTAATTATAACAAGAGTACCTTCTGACCCAACCAATAAGGACTTAATATTATATCCTGCAACATTTTTTATTATTTCCGAGCCGGCTCTAAATTTTTTACCGTTTATTAGAAAGCCTTCCAGTCCCAAAATATAGTTTCCCGTAACACCGTATTTGAAACATCTTGGACCACCTGCATTTTCAGCGACATTTCCACCGATTGTACTTGTCTTTAAACTAGCAGGATCAGGTGGGTAAAATAAACCGTACTTCTTGCACTCCTCTTGTAAATCAATAGTTATAACACCAGGCTGTACTTTTGCCGTAAAATTTTGTGCATTAATGCTCATGTTTTGCATCTTAGTAAATACAAGAACTATTCCCCCTTTTACAGGTAAGGCTCCTCCTGAATATCCAACACCTGCTCCCCTTGGCGTTATCGGGATTTTATTCTTATACGCAATTTTTATTAATATTTCAATGTCATCTTCATTCTCAGGTATAACAACAATATCAGGCAAATAATGTTTTCTCGTAGCATCATACGAGTAAGTGTAAAGTATTTCCTTATCTATAAAAACTTTATTTTTACCAAGCTTTTTTATAATTTCTTTATAAACTTTTTTATCTATCATTAGTCCTCTTTTGTATTCTTAAAATCTATATTGTAAACTATAAATTCAGAAAAAGTAATACTTAAGTATCATATTTATTTAGGTATCTATTATATTTCTTATTTTTAAAGATAGATCTATAGTATTATACGGTTTACTTATGAAATTTATATTTTTTTCAACAACGCCTTTTTTGACAATAAGATCAAAGGTATATCCAGAAGCGTATAAAAACTTCAATTTTGGATTCTTTTGTTTTATTTTTTGTACAAATTCCGGTCCGCTCATTCCCGGCATAATTACATCCGATATTATCAGTGCAAAATCATAATTATGTTCAGCCGCAATTTCCATTGCAATCTCACCGGAATTAGCCGTTACTATATTGTAGCCAATAGAAATTAATGCACTTTCAGTAAAGTCTAAAACGCTCTTATTATCTTCAACAATGAGGATTTTTTCATGTCCGCCAATTAATTTTCTTGTATCTATTTTATGATCACTATCTTTAATACTTAATTTTGACAATGGCCAATAAATCTTAAAGGTTGTTCCTTTGTTTATTTCACTGTAAACATATACCGTGCCGTTATTTTGTTTAACAATGCCGTACACTGTTGCAAGCCCCAGACCTGTACCTTTATCTCGTGGTTTGGTAGTGAAAAAAGGTTCAAAAATTTTATTTTTTATCTCATTAGTCATTCCTATGCCCGTATCACTTATTGAAAGTAATACATATTTTCCGTTTTGCAAATCCAAAACCTTATCCATATTATCATTAACATTAACTATATTAGTTTGCAAATTTATCAATTTTTTTGTATTTTCTTCTTTATTCATTAAAATAGCATCTCGTGCGTTTACTATGAGGTTAACTATTATTTGTTCAATTTGTCCTTTATCGGCATCGATAAAACAATTTTCGTTTAGTTCAACTTTTAATTCCGTATTTGCCTCTATTAATCTTTTTAGCATTCTTTCCAAACTGCTTATAACCGAACTAAGTTCAATAGTTTTTTTCTCAATTACCTGTTTTCTTGAAAAGGCAAGTAATTGTTTTGTAAGTTCAGTGGCTCTTTCTCCACTTTCTCTTATAATAGATAACATTTTTAATAATGTATGATCATCTTTGATTTTTGATATGGCAAGATCCGCATATCCGTTTATTGCTGTGAGTATATTATTAAAGTCATGTGCAATACCACCTGCAAGTTGCCCTATAGCTTCCATCTTTTGTGATTGTTGAAGTTGTATCTGTAATTTATAGCGTTCCTTTTCAACTATTTTTCTTTCATTTTCTTTTTCTCTTATTGCCTTAATCATATTATTAAAATTATTATACAGAACACCTATTTCATCGTTACTTTTATGTATTATATCTATATTAAGATCAAGACCTTTCTTTTCTGTTATGCCTTTTGTGATTTCAGAAAGTTTTATAATTGGTTTTGATATGAGCTTTTGCAAGACTGTTGATAGAACAAATGATATTATAAAAACTAAAATCAATAATGCTGTAATGTTTTTTATATAAGAATTGATTTTGTCCTTGTATGTATCCGTTGATATAGAAATCAAGATACTTCCAATTTTTTTGTCTTTTGAATTTAGTACATCAGATATATAATAAAACGTATCATTTGCATAATAATGATCTTTATTCTTGAAAAATGCAAATTTGTCTTTTTTATAGTGTTTTTTGGTATGAGAAATGAAAAATTTATCATTTTTATCAAAAATTATACAATCTTTTAAATATGGTTTAACAGACATTTTAGATAAAATTTTCTCCGCATTTTCTGTATAGTTAAAATCCAAAGAACCCGAGATTGCTTCCATTATTATTTTTGTATCCAACCTTACGTTATTATACAAAAGTTCTTTCTGATTATTTATTTCCGAAATAATAAAGGTAAACCCTGCTATTATAGAAATAATTAAAATAATAACCATATTTATTATGATTATTTTATTCTTTATAGATTGATTTTTTAAAAGCATCATTTCATAGCACCTTTAGTGTGCACAATTTTTGCAAGAGAGAGCAATACAGAACTTGTCGAAAGTTTTGATTGAATTAATGCATTTCTGTTTATTTCAAATTTTATTTTATTTTTTTCTACATAGAAATTAATATGAATTCCGTATTGACAATAATGAGGACTATCGCTAATAAGCAATATGCTGTTTTTCTTAGAAAAATTTACAATTTTTTTTATCTTTTTTCTGTTTTTAATGGCAATAAATATAACATTAAAAGAGCTTATTTTGCTGTTGTTTTTTAATTTTTTTATTTTTATAATACGTACTTTTTTGTTAAAAACCTTTTGATTCTTGTACAGTGCTGTTAATTTCTCATATATGGGTGTCTTCCCTATTATTCCAATTGTAAAGTAATTAATTTTTTTACATTTTAATTTCTCTTTAGGCCAATCAATATAATTGTTAAACTTTTTTATATATACAGCCTTGAGAGTATATTCATCGTACTGTGATGCAGAATTCAACAATTGAGAAAAAAAAACAGAAACCACGACCAACAATAGAACGGTCATTCTACAAGAAAATTTTCGAATCCTCATATACTGTGAATAATACTAAAAAAAGAAAGAAAAATCAACCAGATACAAGAAAACTTTAGGTTCATTCAAGTTTTAGTTTTTGTTTTTGTTTTTGTTTTAAATGTTCTTACCAGCCTTATATATTGAGGATTTGAATTACTTTCCTTGAAAATACCACCTGCCGAAAAGCTTATAGTCCATATCATGTTTTTTTTATTTAGGACATTACGGTTATAATAATCTCCTGTCCAAATATATAGAATAATTGTGTTTTTTAATGGTTTGTTTTTTTGTTTAATTGAAAAAACATCGGGTAAAAAAAGAGATTTTGAGTTTTTTTGTTTTCTTAAAAGGGAGGCGGCTTCTTCAATGGTTGGCATTCTCCAATCCCTATATCCTGCATATCCTGATTTTTTATTCAGATTTGCGATTTTACTTTCTGCATCCTTATAAAGAACCGGAGTAAACCAATCTAAGTTTTCTTTTGTCCATGATAATGCATTTTTTTCTTGAGTCATCCACATCAATTTTGTTCTAAAATCCAAGATAACAACATTGTTTTCTATTTTTTGTTCTTTAAATCTACCTTTGAAATTTCCCGTTTTGTTTTTTCTTTTATCATAAAAATTGTACTTTAAGATTGTATCTTTTATTTTTTTAAAATCATCTATTTGCTGATAATTACTTCGAAGTTTTACGTACTTGTTGTTTTCATATGGTTGTTTTGTCTTACAATTTAATACAGAAAGCAATACAAAAACAAGACATAATAAAAAAGATAAATAAATGTTCTTCATTAAAACCTCATTGTCAATTATACAAAATAAAAATTAAATAATCAACAACGGTTTATGTAGTCTGAATTTTTCATAAAAGTTGTAGCTAAATGTCCAAGATGCTTATTATAACGAGTTAAGCAATTGAGCTAAATAAAGAATAGTATAACTATTTTGCAATGCAGCAATTGAGCTTAACGCAGTTAGAATGAGTATATTGGGCATTGCAGTAGGTTTTGATTAAAATTTTAGAGTTGGTAAAAAGCTTGACTTTTATATGAATAAATTATTAAATATCGCTTAAGCGGAGGACTTTAATGGAAGAAAATAAAAATATATTAGAGGGATTAAATCCTGTTCAAAAAGATGCGGTACAGTATTTTGACTCACCTTTATTGATAATAGCAGGTGCCGGATCGGGCAAAACAAAGGTTATTACGCATAAGATAGCTTATATGGTTTTGGAACGTGGCTTAGCTCCTATGAATATACTCGGTGTTACATTTACAAATAGGGCAGCTAATGAAATGAAGGAACGAATTGAAGAGGTTTCGGGTATTGATAAAAATCTTTTCAATATATCAACCTTTCACTCTCTTGGTTTAAGAATATTAAGAGAAACAATAGAATATTCGAATTATGATGCAGATTGGAATGTGATGGATGATAGGGATAGAAAGAAAATAATCGAGAGTATAATTAAGACGGATTTTGCTTATTTTACAAGTGATATGAGAGATAGAATAATGAAAAAAATAAGTTTCTCTAAAATGAATCTTAATTATCCAAATAACAGACAAAGACTATACAGTCGTGGATTTGAAGATGCTGAGGTTGAAATTTTTGCAAGATATTTTGAATATCAAAAGAAAAATAAGATATGGGATTATGAGGATCTTATATCATTGCCTGTTATTCTTTTGCAGTCCAATGAAATCGTCAAAGAAAAATATGAGAATAGATTTAAGTATGTTTTGGTTGATGAGTTTCAGGATACAAATCCAAACCAATATATGCTTATAAAATTAATTGCAGGAAAGCATAAACAGATAACTATAGTTGGAGATGATGATCAGGCTATATATTCTTGGAGAGGGGCAAATATAAGATTTCTATTCGATTTTGAAAATGATTTTCCAAATGTAGAAATAATTAAACTTGAGCAGAATTATAGATCTACAAAACAAATATTAAATTTTGCCAATAATATGATAAAACGTAATAGAAACAGACGAGACAAAGAAATGTGGACAGAAAAAGAATCGGGAAACGCAGTCTTTGTTATGGATTCATACTCAAAGGAAAAAGAAGCTGAAAATATTGCAAATCTTATTGTTGACTTAAAAAAAAGAAAACCTGAAATATTTCCTATTGCCATTCTTTACAGAATTAACTCTCAATCTCTTGTTATAGAGAATGAATTATTATCTCGCAATATAAGATTTAGGATATTAAAAGGACTTAGATTTTTTGACAGAAAAGAGGTTAGGGATTCTTTATCTCTCTTACAACTTGCTGTAAATCCCGATGATAATATGGCATTTATCAGAATGATTGATTTTCTTGCTCTCGGTATAGGTCCTAAAACTTTAAAACAAATAATCGCAAAATCCGAGGAATCCGGTAAGTCTTTATTTAAAACTCTAAAAGAATTTTTTATTGATAAATACAGTAATAAAAGTTTGTTTAGAAAAATATTTGAACTAAATAATAATATGGATAATATAAGTTATTCCGAGGCATTAACTGTTCTGGTAGATTATTCGGGATATAAGGCATTGCTACAGGAAAAGCAGGCGAATGATAAACTTTTAAACATAAAGGAATTGGTTGTGTTCATTACTAAGTGGGAAGAAAGTCGAGAAGAGGTTAAGTTTAGCGATTTGATGGATACAATCACCTTAAGTTCCAATGAATCTGATAAGAAGGATAAAACGGATGTTTTTCTCTTAACAATGCATAATGCGAAGGGTATGGAGTTTCCAACGGTTATATGTTACGGTATTAATAGCACTTTTATGCCGTTTTTTATGCGAAATAAGAGAAATTTAAAAGATATGGAAGAAGAACGAAGACTATTCTATGTAGCTGCAACGAGGGCTATGAAGCAGTTAATTATTTCAGCAGACAAGTTATCTCCTTCTGTTTTTCTTAATAAAATCAGCAGATCATTATATACTTCTGTTGATACTATTTATGATATTGCAGGTACAGACGTGCCATTGCATGATGAATCTAATGTTATAAATCAATCAAGGACTGAAGTCATAGAAGAAGAAAGATTTATTGAACATAGCTTTTTTGGAAAGGGTAAGATAATAAATCAAATAAGTGAAAAGAAATTTCTTATATTATTTGAAAATAAGGGCGAAAAACTGATTGATACATCCATTGTTCCAATTAATTTTTTATAATAAGTGATTTAATGTATTAAGAATTTTAGTTCATTACATAAAGTAAAAAAATAAAACATCATCCCTATT
>CAYOTE010000028.1:0-16446 GCA_964406785.1 uncultured Clostridia bacterium | reverse complement strand
GAATGATAAGACTTTTGAAACAGCAAAAAAAATAGCCGTAAATTTTAAAAAGTATAAATTAACAATTATTAGAAATCGAGTAAACCAAGGATACGGCGGTAATCAAAAACTTGGATATCAGTATGCAATAAATAAACAATTTGATGTAGTCGTTTTACTGCATGGTGATGGACAATACGCACCCGAGTATATTGAAAAATTAATCATTCCGCTCTTAAATGAAGAATCGGAAGCAGTATTTGGTAGCAGAATGATAGAAAAAGGAAGTGCTCTTAAAGGCGGAATGCCATTGTATAAATTAGTAGGAAATAAAATCCTGTCATATGTTCAAAATTATTTATTAAAAACTAATTTATCTGAATTTCACAGTGGTTATAGAGCATATACGATTAAAACACTCCAAAAGATACCGTTTGAATATAATAGCAATGATTTTCACTTTGATACACAAATAATTATTCAATTTATCGGTGCAGGATTTAAGATAAGAGAAATTTCTATACCTACATATTATGGTGATGAAATATGCTATGTTAATGGTTTAGTGTATGCTTGGAATGTTTTAAAATCTACATTATTATATAGGTTTCATAAGGCAGGAGTATTTTATCAATATGTTTACGATATTGAGCCTGAGAAACCTTCATATACACCAAAATTAGATTTCTATTCTCCTCATTCAAAGGTTGTTAAATTAATAGAGGATAATTCGGTTGTGTTTGATATCGGTTGTGGTCCATTTTCGGATATTGCAAGAGAATTAACTATTAAAAAAAAATGTACAGTCTATGGGTTGGAAAACAATACACCGAAAGATATTCAATTTTTTAAAACATTTTTCTCGCAGAATCTTGATAATGAAAAACTCCCTTCACAAATTGTTGAAGCTGATTTTATATTACTTCTTGATGTACTGGAGCATTTAAAAGAGCCTGAAAAATTTCTTCTTAATTTAAGAGAGCTTTGTAATTCAAAAGCCAAGATTTTTATTAGTGTACCGAATATTGCCTTTATTATAATTAGGATTACGTTACTTTTCGGGATATTTAACTATGGTAAAGAGGGTATTTTAGATAAAACGCATAAGAGATTATTTACATTTTCTTCGTTTAAAAAAATACTTAAGCAAAGTGGCTTTGTTATAAAAAAAGTCGAAGGTATCCCTGTCCCGATAGAAAAAGCCTTAGGTAAAAATCTTATATCGTCAACTTTGAATTTTATAAATAGAGGTCTTATATTTTTGAAAAAGAGACTGTTTGCCTATCAAATTTTTGTTGAAGTAAGTCCATTACCTGTTCTGCAAAGCATTTTAGAAGATACCATTGAAATCTCTAAAACCAAAAATGTAGAAAAAAACAAGAGAGAAATCTAATATGATATTTGAAGATAAAATACAAAAACAGATAGAAATAATGATGACTGTTATGGCAATAATTTTAACCTTTAATTTATTAATTGACCATTATCTCATAAATCTTATTTTGCCTATGATAAAGACTATGTATTTATTGATAACTGTTTTTATGATTGGATATGCAATAACAAGATTTAAAATTAATCCGAAATATGATGGTTTTGCGGATATATTTGCCAGAGGTTTAGTCTTTACTACAGGCTATTTTTTTCTATTCTCTTTGTTAAAATGTATTAATTCTTACTCAATAATAGTTTACCTTTTAAGTCCGTTATTTTTAATAATACTTCCATTGAAAAACAGAAAAATTTTTTTTACAAATGATTTAAAAAACATATTTTCAAGAGATATATACGAGTATATTATCTTTCTTATTCCATTTATATATGCTTTATTGCCATCAACTTTTTACGATTCCCTTGTTTATCATATAGGAATTCCAAACTTTATTTTACAAAACAATGGTTTTGTCTTCGCTCCGCAGTTTATGTTTTCCAATATGTTCATATACTATGAAATAAGTCTTATACCGGCTGTTTTTCTCGGCGATTTTGTCCCGAGACTCTTTCATTTCTTTATAGGAATGATATTTTTGCTTTCAGTGACTGATTTTGCATCATCATATCTAAATATTAAGAAACGAAGAATATTTATAACAACGGTAGTCTTTCTTCCTCTGTCAATGTTTCTGCTTACTACCGTTAAAGCCGACTTAATAAGTGCAATGTTCATATTTCTCGGGATAAAAAAATATATTGATAAAAACTACAAATTATCCGGTGTTTTCTGGGGATTTGCGATTGGGATAAAAGTTTTTTCAGGATTGGCATTTTTAATCTTTTTTATATTAATTATTATAAAAAATAAAAAATTTGAAATAATAAAACATTTAAAAATAGGATTATTATCATTTCTAACTGTAATACCCCTGCTTATTAAAAATTATATATTTATAAAAAATCCGTTTTTCCCATTTCTTTCAAATATATTTATAAGCGAGTATTGGAACATTGCCAGATACAATCTGGTTCGTTCAGAGGTAGGCTCAGGCTATAAATCTTTTACTTCGTTTTTAACCTCACCATATAGATTTTCTTTTAAAATACAGGGTGCAGGCGGAATGGTTGGTCCTGTTTTTCTGATATTCTTACCTTTTCTGGCTTTCTTAAAAAAAAATAAAAATTTTTTCATACTAACTTTTGCACTTTTACTGCTGTTCATAGCCCCGTTTTTTGGTGAAGCATTCAGATATATATATGTTGTCTTTGTATTATTATCCATATTTGTTGCACTATCTTACCAGCTTGTTAATTCAAAAATACTAAAAGCAATATTTATTGTTTTGATTTTCTTTAATATTATTTATTCGGTATTTACTCTTGAAACAATTTATTCAGGGAAAAAATTATATTTTGGCAATATGAGTATAGATGAGTATCGCTTAGATTACTTCCCTACCTACATGGCATACGCTACAATAAACAATATTACCAACAAAAACGATAGAATTTTAGTAGCCGGTGAGGCAAGAGGCTTTTTGCTTAAAAGAAAGTATATGATATCTTCGGCTCACGATTATAGCATTTTTCTTAAATACTTAAAAAACTGTAAAACTAAAGAAGAATTTTGGGGAAAAATAAAAAAAGATAATTTCAATTACCTTGTATTCAATCTTAGTGAATTTAAGAGATTACAGACTTACAAACGATTGGATAATCGTAATACAAAAAAACTCTTTGATTTTTTAAAAAACACAAAACCGTTTAGGCAGGAAAAGAATTTATACATATACAAATTATAGCCGATATGAAAGATAGATAGGACGGTTATATTATTTCCATATGCCTTTAATGGTTTTGTTGCAGACGGAGCATTTTTCTGATTTTAAGTTTATTATTTTAGTTGTGTATCCGTTTCTTTCAATAAGTGTTGATTTGCAGTTGGGACATATGGTGTTTGAGTATTTATTATCCTGTATATTGCCACTGTAAATGTATTTTAAGCCCATTTCGTATCCGAGCTCAACAAATTTATAAATATTTTCTATACTTGTCGGTGGTTTATCTTTTAAATTATAGGTTGGGTAAAATCTTGAGATATGCCATGGTATGTTTTCGTCTGTTTCTATTATAAATTCAATTAAATTAGTAATCTCTTTCAAATTATCATTTAAACCGTCTATCAATAGGGTCGTTAATTCAATATGAATACCGGCTTGTTTGAATTTTTTGACGGCATTTAAAACGGGTTGTAATGAACCTTTGCAAAATTTCTTATAAAAATTATCTGAAAAGGCTTTTATGTCAATGTTTACCGCATCAATATTTAAGGCAAGTTTTTCGATTGCCTCATCACTCATATAACCGTTTGTAACCATGACGTTTTTTAAACCGTTTTGTTTTGCTAAGCTTGAAACATTCTCTACAAGTTCAAAAAAGACCGTAGGCTCGGTGTAGGTATAGGCAATAGAAGTTGCATTATAGGACAAGGCTCCCTTAATAATTTCTTTTGCAGACAGCCTTTCTCCCAATATTTTGTTGGAAATATCCGAAATAATTGCTATGGAGCTGTTCTGGCAAAAATCACAATTAAAATTACATCCCATTGCAGCTATTGAATAAGAAGTCGAAGCAGGTAAGAAATGATACAGTGGCTTTTTTTCAATAGGATCTGCAGATACGGCAATAATTTTATCGGAATTTAATGAGTAAAGTTCTCCCGCAATGTTTTTTCTTACCCTGCATTTACCGGTATTTCCCGGTGTGATTTTACAATAATGGGCACATAGCAAGCATAGTACCCCGTCGTTATCAAGCTTTTTGAATAATTTACCCTCTATCATCTTTTATCATTGATTGTTATTTACTATCATTGATTATCATTGATAATACGGGATAATGTATAAACTTTTGGGTTAAGATATAAGATCTTTTAATTTACTCTCTATTAATGATGGGGCTACGGCTCCCACTAATTGACTTTGAACGTTCTTATCTTTAATGAAAAGAATGGTTGGTAAGCCTCTTACCATATACTTTGATGATGTTCTTGGACAGTCGTTTACATTTACCTTTACAATATTAACCGAAGAACTATAATTCACTGCCATCTCCTCAAGAGGTGGTTCCAATGATTTACACGGCTCACATGTTGGAGACCAAAAATCAACGATTAATGTCTTAGTATCGTTTAAATAACTATCAAAATTCAAATCGTCTGCCTTAATTATTCTACCCATATTTCCCCCTAATATAACTTTCTTAATTAAAAAAATGTACAAAACTCCCCCCAATCAAAGACCGAAAGTGTACACTGTATATAGCGTATTGAATTTCTTTCAACGCTACCTGTATTGTAAACTTAAAAAAAAAGAAAGTCAAGAAAAAAAAAAATTTTATTGACTTTCTTAGTTAATTTACATACAATTTTCGTGGTGTTATTATATCTCTCGTATTTGAGGAGTAGTTGATGAAAGTTTTTATTGAAGAAAATGAACTTGAAATTTTTGTGGGTGCAAGTGTTGCCGATATACTGAGAATGTACTCCGAAGAAGAGTATAAAAATGTGAATTTAGGCAAGAAGATTATCTGTGATGAATTTGATAATGTTGTATATCTTGATGGTGAGGCTCAGGCAAGGGCTAAGTATTTTATTAAAAATATTAGAAACATAAAATGAGAATAACAAATATTTTAATAATACTTTTTACTTTGTTTTTTCTTTCAATAGGAAACAGTGTAGCTAAGGAGGTGAGTGTAACTATATTTCATTTGAATGATCTGCACTCTCATATAAATAATCTTGCTAAAATATCAAAAATAGTCAATGATGAAAGAAGAAAAAATAAAAATGTTTATTTCTTTAATATAGGTGATAATTTTAGTGGCAATCCTGTGGTTGATATGTACGAACCCAAGGGCGAACCTTTGCTTATACTGTATAAACTGATGAAGTTTGATGTTATGACCTTAGGAAATCATGATTTTGATTATGGTAAGAAGACTCTAAGACGATTTCTATTAAAGAGTTCTTTTAAAACTATTTGTGCAAATATTGAGGATAGGAACGGGTGGTTGCCAAATGTTTCTAAATTTACAATATTGAAGACAAAGGAAGGAATAAAAATAGTCTTACTCGGGATAATACAGATTGAAAAAGACACGTATATTCCAAGTACTCACCCAAAAAATGTTACAGGTTTATTATTTAAAGATGAATTAAAAACTATAAGAAAGTATAAATCTTTAAAAGAAAAAAATAACTCGTTAATAATTCTTTCGCATATGGGAATTGAGTCGGATGTTAAGACGGCTATGCGATTCAATTGGGTTGATATTATAATTGGCGGACATTCTCATACAATAATAAAACATCCGAAAGAGTTTAACGGAGTACTGATTACTCAGGCAGGCTCTAAGGGAAGGTATCTCGGACGAATAGATTTAGTATTTAAGGATAAAAAATTAATTGATAAAAAAGCCTCTCTTATAAATTTGTATGATATAAGGGCTTATGACCCGCATATAAAGACACTTATTGATGAGTTTAATAATAACGATACTTTAAATAAGATTGTACGATATTTACCCTTTAAATTAAGAGGTAAGAGGGCATTGGGTAATATGATATGTGATGCAATTATAAATAGTCAGACTGTTGATATAGCCTTTATGAACAAAGGAGGCATAAGGCTCAGTCGATTAAATAAAAAAATTAAGATAAAAGATATTTATACCATGCATCCCTTTAATAATAATATTATAGTTTTTTATCTTAGTCCTGAGGAAATTAGAGGATTGATTGAAATTAGTTTTAAAAAGAGAGGAAAAATTGACTTATTTACTGCCGGAATATCTTATAAAATATATGTTGATGAAAATAATAAGAATATTAATAGAATTATATTGAAGGATAGAAAGGGTAAATTATTGAATGAGTCGAGAAAGTACTCTGTTGGTATAAGTAATTATGTGGCTTCTGCTTATAAATTTCCGAGAAAAGATTACGGCAAATCGACCAATATAAGTCTTGCTGAAATTGTTATAGATTTTATAAAAAACACGAGTAAATTTAAAAATTATAAAAAAATCAGAAGAGCACAAATTGTATCCAACGCCTTGCGGTAGTGTTAATTTTTATGAACATTTCAGTCAAAAAAACGAGCTTGTAAAAATTGACTAAGTCATTGTATATTGGTATATTCTCTTATGATAAAAAAAAACTTTTCTTTAAGGGGAATTGCAAAGATTATTAACGGGAAATTACTAAATTCAAATTCGGATATTTTAATAGAATCGGTAACAAAGGATAGCAGGCATTGTGAAAAAAATTCAATCTTTATAGCATACAAAGGATATGCTGTTGATAGTCATGATTTTTTAGACGAGGCATTTAATAACGGAGCTGTTGCCGCTATTATTACCAATGAAGAAAAACTGGGAAATAGAGCCGGAATATTGGTTGAAAATGCCTATAGCTCACTTAGTAAATTATCCAATTTATTCGCCGACGAACCGTCAAAAAAAATGCTAACATTCGGGATTACGGGAACTAATGGCAAGACAACTATTCACTGGATACTCTACCATTTATTAAATAAACTTGGATATCCTTCAATAAGAATAGGCAGTCTTGGTATTAATGCCGGAGATAAAATTGATATGTCCGGTAAGGTTAAAACTAAAACCGGAGAGATATTTATGACAACTCCGGGAGCACTTGAAATTCAAGAAGTTTTACAAAGGGCTGTGCAAAAAGGTATAAAGGCTTGTGTTCTCGAAACTTCATCGCATGCTCTTGAGCAGTATAGGGTTGCCGATATTGATTATGACGTTGCAATATTTACAAATCTTACTCCCGATCATTTGAATTATCATGAGGATATGGAGCATTATTTTAATGCGAAGGTAGGACTTTTTAAACAGTTGGCAAAATCAAAAGAATTGTTAAATAAAACGCTTGGCGGGGCAGTTATAAATCTTGATGATTCCTATGGAAAAAAACTTGAAAAAATAGCGGTGGAATTGAATTTACCTATTTATTCTTTTGGAAATAGTGAAAAGGCAAGGATAAGAATATTGGAGTTTAAACAGGATTTTAAAAATAGTGTATTAAATCTTGAATATAATAAAAAGGTATATAGCGTAGAAACATCGTTTATTGGGGATTATAATGCCAGTAATATAAGTGCCGTATTTGCTGCCTGCGTTTCTGTTGGTATTAAGCCCGAAGATATAAACGAGGCGTTTAGAGAGATTCCAAATGTTCCGGGAAGACTTGAGTCGGTGGGTAATGACAGGGTCGGTGTTTTTGTTGATTATGCTCATACGGGAGATGGCTTGGCAAGTGTCCTTTTAGCGGTAAGACCCTTTGTGAAAAATAAATTATGGGTGGTTTTCGGTTGTGGCGGAGGCAAGGATCAGGGTAAAAGACCTGCAATGGGAAAGGCGGCAAAAGACAATGCAGACAGGATAGTATTGACAAATGATAATCCTAAAAATGATGAGCCTGAAAAAATAATAGAGGATATATTAAGCTCAGGTTGTAAGCCTGAATTTATAGAGTTAGATAGGGGAAGGGCAATAGAAAAAACGATTAGACAGGCAGAGGATGGCGATGTTATTATTCTTGCGGGCAAGGGGCATGAGGACTATCAGATAATAGGAAATAAAACTATCCCGTATTCGGACAAAGAAGAAGTGGAAAAACTTAAGAAATTGGATGTGTTTTCTTAATTACAAAGTGCTATTTTAATAGTAAATACAATTTTGATGAAAACTTCAAGTTGTAATGGAGAATTGACAAATTGTATTGACACTTATGTTTAATCTTGTTAGTATTATTTATGAAAAATTTATTTAAGAATTATGTGTTATTAGCATTGTTAATGCTGTGTGTTATGGGCTTATCTCTATTTCCGCAGTTTGGGAATGAGTCTTTTGTCGATAAGGGTGATCCTGAGTTAAGTTATGCGATTAATTATAATGAGGGACTTATTTTATTAAAAATTAGTATGGGAGAAAATTTTCATATTACAGATATAAAAGAGGGCTTTTTTAAGGTTGAAATAGCGAAAAACGATTTTGTTGAAATTGGAAGAGTTGATTTTCCAAAGGGTGTTGCTTATTCCGGTGATACTGTATATAGGGGTGATTTTGAGGTTAAGGTTTATGTAAAGCATTTAAAAGATATAGAAGATAAGGCTGAACTTACGTTAACCTTATCTTATCAGATATGTAAGGAAAAACCCGTTGAAATGTGTTTTGCACCTGCTGAGCAAAAAGTAAAGGTATTAATTGATGATAATTTTAAAGAGTATAAAGCTCAAAAAACACAAGCTGAAGTATTAAAAACTGAGCAAAATGTTGGTACGAAAGGCATTAAAGACACTAAGAATACTAAAAATGTTGAACATGTTGAGAATATTAAAAAAGGTGCTTTTTCTTCTCCAGTTTTAGTCTCAATATCGTTGTTTTTAATCGCCTTTGCGGTTTTTTTCGGACTTTTTACACCTTCTGATGATGATGATATTAAGGCAAAATTAAAAAAAGCATTTTTGATAATAATTTTGATAAGTGGTGCATTTCTTTTTGTTAAATATCTTGAAAATGGTGGAAGTGATAAAAGCAAAATGATAAAGCCTGAGCATAGTGTTAAATTGACTTGGGTAAACAGTATTGAGCAGGGAAAGCTTCTTGCAAAAAAAGAAAATAAAAAAATTATGATTGATACGGCTGCCGATTGGTGTGTTGCCTGTAAAGAGCTGGACGAATACACCTTCTCGGCACCGGAAGTTGCAAAAGTGTTAAAAGATAATTATATACTCGTACGGGTGGATTTTACCAAGAAGAATAAAGCTAATGATTTATTAAGAAAGCAATTAGGTGTTATCGGAATGCCTACCGTTATTTTTCTTAAGCAAGACGGCAGTGAGATTAACAGGTTCTCGGGATACTATGATAAGGACAAGTTTTTAGGTTTTATTGGTAGCAAAAAAGGTTTCTTTGACAGGATGGTATCCTTACTTGAACGTGAACTTGATAAAAAGTCCGTAATTCTTTTCTTCTTAATATTTATGCTTGGATTTTTAACAAGTTTAACACCCTGTGTCTATCCTGTAATACCTATCGTGATGGGTTTTATTGGTACAAAGAGTGGAGGTAAAAAGCTAAAGGGTTTTTATCTTTCCATATTTTTTGTATTGGGCTTGTCAACGGTATATTCCATTTTGGGTGTAATTGCTGGTGCAACGGGTTCAATGATGGGTATTACATTTCAAAATCCTATAATTGTTGTTGTTATTGCTACAATATTTATTATTATGGGTTTAAGTATGGCAGGACTTTTTGATATTCCTGTCCCCTCATCAATATCATCAAAGATGCAGGGAAGCGGAAAGGGCGAAATCATAGGATCGATGGTTGTTGGCGGTGTTGCCGGTGTAATTGCGGCTCCATGTGTAGGACCGGTTCTAATAGCGTTATTATCGTGGATAAGTCAAACCGGTAATATTTTTCTTGGATTTCTTTTGACGTTTATCTTTTCACTTGGTATGGGCGTTATATTTTTATTTGTTGGAACTTTTTCAGGACTTGTTTCAGCTATGCCTAAGGGTGGTAAGTGGATGGAAAATATTAAGTATTTCTTTGCTGCAACATTGATTGCCGGAGGTATTTATGTATTAAATCCTGTTGTTCCGACATGGACAAGCACACTCCTTTGGGGTATTTACCTCATAGCTCTAAGTGTTTTTCTTGGTGTTTTAAAAATACTTGTTGAGAGTAATTTAAAGGAAAAGTTTGGGCGATTATTAGTGCTGTTGATTTTAATTTACGGTTTGTTTCTTTTTTTCAACTCTGTAAATAAATGGTATTACTCATCGGATACACCGCTTAAAAAAGTAGAATCAGGTTGGTTGAAAGACAAATAAAGTTCACTGTCTAAAATCGCAGACATTGCCTATTTTACCACAATTTTGAGTCAAGTTTCAGATATTGTTTTTAGCGTTTTAAATAAAAAATTGAAAAAATGTTGATAATTTTATAAATTTATATACAATGTAAATATGTTAAATATGTGGAAGTTTTTGTTTGTTGATTATGTTATTTGTAGATGTTTATTAAGGGGAAGTAGATTAAAATATATTAAGATAATAAACTCCTTTTTGTTAAACTCAACTACTGTATGCATTAATATCTTGTACTAATATTGCGAAACATCTGCATTTACGATTACTGTGAATTTTGTATTGAAGTAACTATTTTATTATACTTGTGGTGCTCTATGAGTTGGCTTTATTCGATTTAATTCTTATAAAAACTAATGTAAGAAAGATTATGGGAATCACAGGTATTGTCAGAAGTATTGAAAGGGGCGTGACTATAATTGATTTTAAAAGTTTTAATATTATTTTTGTTTTTGATATTTTCTCTATTTTGGAATTAAGATTGCATGAAAAAATTGAATTAGAAGATAATCTTAATGCAAGCAGGGAAACATTTAAAAATCCATTTCCTCTTATATTTGAAACAACATAGATGACGTTTTCAAAATCTTTTTTTTTAAGTTCATTATTTATAACAAACGGGGAGAAATTCCCTCTTTTTTGATAGTCTAATATTTCCTTAATCCCTTTGTATTTTTTGCAATTTTTTATATTATGCGAATGGGTAAGAATGTAAAATTCGGAATTTGGGAAGGCTTTATAAATATGAGGTAAATTTTTGTCGAGTTGTTGAAGGCTTACCGATCTTATTATTAATATTTTTTTCATATTCATATATTTACAATTCTCATTTAAAAATAATAAATGCTAATTTTATTGAAATTCTTAGTTTTTGTAAAATGTTTTTTTTTATCTTATATCTTTTAATTTTCTTGATATTTAAGAAAGCGGATAAACTTGCCTTGATATAAATAAAAGTATTCTGCTCAAAAGAGTGTAAGATTGAATAAAAGATTAACCGGATTGTCTTAAATAACGATTGTTGAAAGGGGAAATATTTCCAGTATATCCAGTAGAGATTTCTTGTGTAATAAAAGGGACCTCTTGTGGAGGTTCGATTTGATGGTGCATATTTATGAAAGGAAATAATATCAGAAAATTCAACAATTTTATAAGATGAATTTAATACTCTTATAGCAAGATCCATTTCGTTCCAATACAGAAAAAATTCTTCGGGATATCCGCCTATCTTATCAAATAGACTCTTTCTAAAACCGGCACCGGCACCGTTAAACCCCATAAGATATTTGGGTTTGTTTTTTCCCATAAGACTTGATGATATGTTTTCAGAGATATCCTTATAATCGTAGTAATTTCTTACATCAAAGGCTATTATTCCTGTTTTGTCATCTTTTTCAAATTCTTCTACCATCCTTTGTATGGAATTAATTTCAGGAAATGAATCATCATCAAGAATAAGTATATACTTACCACTTGCAATATTAAATGCAGCGTTATAACCTTTAACACCCTCGTTCTTATCTGATTTAATTAATATGATATTTGGAAATTCATTCTCTATCATCGTAACTGTACCGTCATTAGAGGCGTTGTCAGAAACAATAATCTCAAGAATAATGCCATTTAATTTTGATTTTAGAACATTTGTAATTGTCTCTCTTAAATCGTCTTTTCTATTATAACTGAGAATGGTTATCGAAACTTTTATCATTCTATATTATTACATAAAAAAAAAAATTATGCATCAATTTTCTAAAATTTTATTGACAAAAGAATTGCTTTTTAATACTATTGATAGGAAATGAAGTGAATGGAGTGATTATGGAATTTGAGAAGATGCATGGTTCTGGTAATGATTTTATTCTTATTGATGGTTTTGTTAACAATAAGTTTGTTAATAGTATAGATATAGAGCGTAGAGTTAAGTTACTTTGTGACAGGCATTTTGGTATAGGAAGTGATGGTCTAATGTTTAGTGAAGCCTCTGAAATTGCCGATATTAAAATGAATTATTTTAATTCTGACGGAACTATTGCTGAATTATGCGGAAATGGTATAAGATGTTTTGCGAAATTTGTTTATGACTCTGGAATGATTAATAAAAGAATTTTTTTTATTGAGACTCTTGCGGGAATAAAAAGAGTGTCTATCAATATTTTAAAGGATAAGTCTGACAGAGTATCTGTAAATATTGGGAAACCTATTTTTGAGTCTGAAATGATTCCTGTCAAAACTAAAAAGAGTCAAGAAAAAAAAATAATTGAGGATAATATATTCATCAATGGTTTGAAATTTAAAATATATGTTTTGAAAGTAGGAGGACCTCATACCGTAATTTTTATTGATAATATTAATGATGTAGATATAGTTTCGTTCGGGGAAAAAATTGAAAACCATGAAATATTCCCTCAAAAAACAAATGTGAATTTTGTAAAAATAAACAATAAAAATCGTATTGAACTTTATACATGGGAAAGAGGTTCAGGAAGAACTTTAGCTTGTGGTACCGGTGCCTGTGCCTCAGTTGTTGTTGGATTTAAAAAAAAACTTTTAGATAATAAGGTTAGTGTTTACACAAATGGTGGACAACTCGATGTAGAGATAAAGGATAATGAAAACATATATTTAACAGGAGGAGTGCACACAGTATTTAAAGGTGTTATTGATTATTATTGAACGAAATAAAATATTCGTGCCAGTTTATAAATTTTAAGTAAGACTTATGTTGACAAATGAACTGTTTTTGTGTTACTTTATGGGTATGTTAAATATTTTTTTATTGCAGTTAGGTTCATCTGTGGTTGGAGATGTGTCAACAAAAGAGCATAATTTTGTTTCCTTAATTTTAAATGCATCTATAATAATTAAGGTAATATTACTTGTGTTGTTCATATTTTCCATTGTCTCGTGGACTATAATCTTGATTAAATCATTTGAATACAAGCGGGCTATGAGAAATTCTAAGAAGTTTGTCAATTATTTTAGAAAAACTAAAAACTTTTCGGAAATAAATAAATTTGCTTCAATGTTTAAGAATAGTCCGGTATCTATGATATTCAAGGGTGGATACAAAGAGCTTTCTCATCAATTATCACCTGAGAAAGCTTCGGAAAAGATTAATACGGATAGTATTCATCGAGCACTTATAAGAGCATCAAACTCGGAAATTAATAGATTAGAGCAGATGAACAGTTTTCTTGCTACAACAGCTGCCGTTACACCCTTTATAGGCTTATTTGGTACTGTATGGGGTATTATGAATTCTTTTATTGGATTATCGAGGGTGGCAACCGTATCGAGTGGTGCTAATTTAACATTAACTGCAGTTGCACCGGGTATTGCCGAGGCTCTTATAGCTACAGCCTTAGGCTTATTTGCTGCTATACCGGCTGTTATTTTTTATAATCATCTGCTTACGAAGTTAAAAATGCTTATTACCAGAATGGAAGATTTTATATATGAATTTCTCAATGTAAGTGAAAAGATAAAATAGAAAAATATAATGAAAATAAATCACTCATCAGGTGCCGGCTTATCGACAAATCTTTCGGAGATTAATGTTACACCTCTTGTTGATGTTATGCTGGTCTTGTTAATTATTTTTATGGTTACCGCACCAATGATGGCACCAAAACCGTCTAAGATAAAAATTGATCTTCCGTCTGCACATACAAATGATAAAATTGGGAAAAAAAACATTATAATAGCAATTGATAATGAGAATAGGATTATTATGGAGTATTATGTGAAGATAGGCAATAAAGATGAATATGTTGCTAAAGACACGAATGAGTATAATCTTGAAAGAGATTTAAACTCTTTTTTTGAAAAAAGAAACTTTGCAAAAAAAGTTGTTTTTCTGAAAGGGGATAAAAATATAAAGTATGGCTTTTTAATTCATATTATGGATTTGTTAAAAAAAGCAGGGGTTGAAACCATTGGAATGATAGTTAAGAAGGAGCAGGGCAAGGAGGGTCGATGAAGATTAGGGATGCATTCGGCGTATCCGTAATTTTGCACGGATTTTTGATTCTGTTTGCTGTTTTGTCTTTAAACTTTTCATCAAGTAAGGCAGCTCTTAATGCATCCGGTACCGAGTCTTATTCAATTGATTATATTACAATATCTGCCGGAAGTTCGAGTAAAGCTTCTTATGTAAAGACAAAAACTAAAAGTAGTTTAAAAACTTTGACAACTCCCAATAATAAGAGTTTAAAATCAAAACTTAAGTATTATGATAAATCAAAAAAAACGGTTAAAAAAAATACTGTTGTAAATGATCAGACAAAGATAAAGAAAATAAGTAATATTGTGGCTTTTAAAAAAAAGGATAATTTTAAGGTTATTGATAATGTAAAATCACAAACTGATGGTGTAAGAATAGGTATTTCAAGTGGCGGTACATCTCTTGGTGATGGTAATAAAGGTGTGAGTGATCCCGTTTTTTCTGGATATTTTTTTAGATTCAAAAATAAAATATCGAGATATTGGCATAAGATTCCAAGTCCGAATAAACAGGAACAAAAAGTAACAATAATAAAATTTAAAATTTTTAGAGATGGCAGTGTAGATGAGATATTAATTGAAAGTTCCAGCGGAGATTCCTTTAATGATAGAGCTGCATTGAGGGCAATAAAAAGTGCGTCTCCCTTTGAACGATTGCCATATCAATATAATTTGAATTATCTACTAATTCATTTTGAATTTATTTGGGAGTAGTTATGAGAAAAAAAATAAGTATTATAGTGTTGTTGATTATTAATGTAATTATTTCGCAAAGTCTTTATTCTCAAAAAGAGGTAGTTATTAAGTTAAATGAGGGGCTTTCGCAGATACCTATTGCTATTCCTACATTTATTGGAAATGATACTTCTGAAAAGGGGAAAAAAATATGCGATGAGATACATAATGTTGTTTGGAATGATTTAAGATATTCGAGGGTTTTTCAATTAATTCCTCAAGAACATTATAGTTATATTCAAAAATTTAATGAAAATGATATTAACTTTAAAGATTGGAGTTCAATAAAAGCCAATATTTTAATAACGGGTAAAGTTGAAATTTCGGAAGGAAATAGGATCGTTTTTTCTATAAAGGTGTATGATTGTAATAGTCGAAAATTTATTTTCGGTAGAAATTTTGGTGGTAAATTTGATCTTAAACGAACTATTGCACATAGAGCGTCTGATGTTATAATGGAATATTTTGGAGAAAAGGCTTATTTTACAACAAAGGTTGTTTTTGTTTCTAAAAGAGATGGTAATAAAGAAGTTTACATAATGGATTATGACGGTAAAAGGCAGAGACGCATTACTTTTAATGATTATATTGAGATTTTGCCGAGTTGGAGTCGAGATAATGAAAAAATTGTATATACATCATATCGAAAGAACAATCCCGACTTGTATATGTTTCACATCTATACGGGTAGGACGGAGTTATTAGCCTCTAAAGGAGCTAATTATTCTGCGGATTGGCATCCTACGGACAATAAAATAGTTTTTGCAACCACTAAGGATGGTAATGCGGAAATATATACAAGAGATATGGGTACGGGGAAATTAAAACGTTTGACGTTTAACCGTACTATTGATACTACTCCGTCTTGGAGTCCTAATGGACGTGAAATAGCCTTTACTTCTCAAAGAAATGGCACACCTCAGATATATGTTATGGATGCCGAGGGTACAAATATTAGGAGAATTACTCATGAGGGTACGTATCACGACTCGCCCAGATGGTCTCCTGACGGTACAAGATTGATATATGTATCACGTATAGAGTACAGGTTTGATCTTTATGTTTATAATTTTACAACTGATTCAACAATAAAGTTGACAGAAAACGCAGGAAGAAACGAAAATCCTACATGGTCTCCTGATGGGCGGCATATTCTATTTAGTTCTAATAGGAACGGGAAATACCAATTATATTCAATAGATTATGATGGTAAAAATTTAATAAAATTAACGTCAAAAGGCGAAAACGAGACGCCAAAATGGCAAAAAAAATGTAACTATTCAGTTTTTAAAAGTGCTTAAGAAATATAATCCAATAAAGTTAGAAC